>DAOURC010000175.1 GCA_030625285.1 Eubacteriales bacterium | reverse complement strand
ATTTTCATCGGCAAATCTTCTTTCCTTGATACCCGTTCTACTCACTATCCACTCATCAGTAGTATCCACTATTTTCTCTAAATCTGCATTGGTCACTATTTTTTCTGGTAACGCACTACCGGTGCCAATGATTCCAACACTTCTCAATTTATTCAATCTCTTCACTCCTGTTTTCTACATAATTTTGTATTTTCTCGATTACGCCAGAATTTATATATTTTTCAGTATATAAAATTGCATTTTTTGTCGCTTTTGCATTAGAACTCCCATGTGCTTTGACCAAGGCGCCGTTGACACCCAAAAGTGGAGCTCCGCCGTATTCGGTGTAATCCATTTTTTTCTTGAAATCATCAAATCCTTTTTTCACCATCAAGCCGGCCATCATGGATAAAATATTCTTTTTGAATACCGTTTTCAAATTATTTGAAAAAGATTTTGCAACCCCTTCAGTTAATTTAAGAATGATATTTCCTGTGAAGCCGTCTGTGACAACAATATCGGCTACACCGAACGGTATATCTCGGCCTTCGATATTTCCAATGAAATTCAAATCAGATTGTTCAAGCAGATCATATGTCTCTTGCACTAAAGCAGTACCTTTTCCTTTTTCAGCGCCTACATTCACCAGTCCGACTTTTGGATTTTCAATCCCTAGAACCAGTTCTCCATAATAAGCACCCATTATTGCAAATTCAACTAAATTTCTCGGTTTGACTTCTGCATTTGCTCCAGCATCAGTCAAAATACCCATTTTATTATCCATAGGAAAAACAGAAGCGATAGCTGGTCTATCTATTCCTCTGATTCTGCCTGTTCTGAGCAATCCTCCCGCAAGTAAAGCTCCGGTGTTCCCAGCGGATACAAATCCATCGATTTCTCTTTTTTTCAGTAAATCAAGACCTCTTACCATCGATGAATCTCTTTTTCTTTTAATGGCAACTACTGGCTTGTCTTCGTTTTCAATAACTTCTGTAGTATGTTCCACTTTTACTCTAGTTGTATCGAATTTCAACGATTCCAATACATTGTTGATTCTATTTTCATCTCCAATAATCATAATATCGGATTCCATATACTTAAGCGCTTCTACCGCTCCCTCTACAATTTCCTTAGGAGCATGATCGCCACCCATAGCATCTATAGCAATTATCATAATTAACCTCCTACACAGCCTTCATAATAAACTTGCTTCTAAAAACTTGTTCATCCTGAACACTTATAAATATGTGAACGTAATACTCTATTTCTTTAATTTGTGTAACTTTTGCTTTTGCAACTAATTTCTCTCCAGCCTTGACAGGTATTTTGTATTTTAAATTAGCTACTCCTGTAATTGCAACATCGGCATCTATTACCGCTAAAGCCAACGATTCAGCCATGGCAAATATGTAATGTCCTTTAACGATTTGTGTCTTTTCATAAACCATGTCATTATCGGTATCCAAAATAGAAATCGCTCTGTCGTTAAGCTCCAAGTCAAGTAATTCACCGACTATTTCAGATTTTGATATCGTTTTTACACGGTCATAATTGTTTTTTGCAACATCTTTTATTCTCTTTCTAAGCTCTGGTATACCAAGCGCCATTCGATCCAAACGTATGGTTTGAATACTAACACTCAGTTGTTCACTAAGCGAATCATCTGTTACAAAAGGATCTTTTTCAAGAATATCTATCAACGACTCTTGTCTTAACAATTTCGCGGATTTTCTCATCTCGCACCTCATTTAGCACTTTATTTTAGTACCTGCTACTAATTGAAGTATAATCCATATTATTTATAAAATCAACCCATTTCTCAAAAAAATATTAAAGCCGGCTAAATAGCCGACTTTAATCGATCATCCACCTCCAACAGGAGGAAACAACGATACAGTATCTTGATTCTTTAGTTTATCGAGCACATTGCCGTGGATACCGTTTATCATCAATATAGACACATCATCATGATTTATACCAACGATGTATAACAATTCTTTACACGTTGCACCTTCTGCTATTTCAAACTTCTTAATTTTAAACCTATCGATTCTGAAAGTAGCAAACAACCTTACTTCGATTTTCATTTAATCAATTCCTAATTCTTTCAATTTGTTTTCAGTCGGAATACCTTTTTCATCCCATCCTCTTTCTGAATAGTATTCAGGCAATAAAACATCTAGTTTATTAACCATACCCTTAGATGCCCCTTCTTCTATTTCGTCGTTCAATAATCTAGGTGGCAAAGTATCTTCTTCAGGTGCAATGCCAGCTTCTAGATTATATAACTTTTCAAGATTGTAAATTCTCTCTCCAGCTTTCAACAAACTTGCCGCATCGTGTTTCGTACCAGCAGCGGCATTCAAGAATGCAGCATAATCATCTACACCCAATGCAAAAGAAGTAAATAAACAAAATCCCAAAGAGTCGATTACTGCAGTCAAATCTTGAAATATTTTAGTCCATGTCGCTTTACCTTCAGTGGCAAAACGGTCTAATTGTTCAGGGTGAGCCAATATTTCAGGTGATATCATATATCCTCTAACATGACATCCACCTCTATTTGATGTGGCATAGCTAAGTCCCTGCCCTTGCACTCCCCTTGGATCATATGCAGGCATTTCAAGTTTCTTGACCGTCATGGATAGCTCACTATGTCCGTAACTCTCGGCAAGTCTATATGATCCCGTTGCCAACTTGGCTCCAAAACCTTCTTTTAAACCAGTTCTTTTCATCCACTCTGTTATAGAACTGGCATCACCAAACTCAAGCTTCAATCCATCCAATTCTTCATCTTTGATTAAACCCATTTGATAAAGCTCCATCGCAACAGCTATTGTAGAACCAGCTGAAATAGTATCTATTCCCATTTCATTGCACATTTGATTCGCATAGATGATCTCTCCTAAATCGTTGATGCCAAGGTCGGAACCAAAAGCCCAAATAGTTTCATATTCAGGTCCTCCGCCTTCTCCATCGCCTATGTGCACGAGTCTACCAC
>DAOURC010000123.1 GCA_030625285.1 Eubacteriales bacterium | reverse complement strand
ATTTATCAAACGACAGCACTTATTTCATTTTTGATAGGAGGCTGGATTGCCAGTTATAATTATTCGCTGTTATATATTTTGACTATCTGCTTTACAATTGTAGCTGTATTTGAAGCATTTACTTTTATTGAACCTGAATATAAAAAAGAAGAGCAAAAGGAAATGAAACCGCTGCAAGAGTTCAAAAGCCTTATAAAGGAAAGTTATTTGCTTATTCGAACTAATAAAAAAGTGTCGTTTTTCATATTTTCAATGGAATTCATATTATCCATCGGTACTGTTTTATTCTTTTATCTACAAAACTACTGGAAAGGACAAAATATTTCAGAATTAGAAATCGGTTTGTTTTTTGCCCTTAGTTCTATAATGGGAACCATAGGTGGATTGAGCGCAAGCAGAATTGAGAAAAAATTAGGACAGAAGAGATTTCTGCTTATTTTTCCTTTCATGACAGTGCTGTCTGTATGGATAATCGCTTTAAGCGAGATGCATATTGCAGCTTTTATTGTTATCACTTTTGTAGATAGTTTGATTTTTGTAGGTATGAATGATTATATCAACAGAGAAATCAAGAGCAATATAAGAGCAACGGTATTATCCGTTTCAAGTATGGTTTTTAGTCTTTATATGATTATTCTATTTCCGATTTTTGGATATATATCAGATAACTATAGTTTTAAAACAGCTTTTGTTTTTCTTGCTTGCATAAGCAGTGTTATTTTGATAATCAACAGTAGATCAGTCGTTAAAAACCTAGAGTAGACTGCTCATCATTTTATACTCGTCTTCACCTACGCCGCCTATGATGGGCTTTACTTTTTTATGCAAAAATGTGCTTCTTAGAATGATATCCTTACCGTATTTCAACCTTAAATCATCAATGGTTGAATTCAATTTGCGCAAGTTCTCTAGATTTCTATGATCGAAAATAGAATATTGATAATTATCGTTGTCGACGAGAGAAGTAACTCTTACTCCTAGATGTCTGATAGCTTGCGAGTGCCACGCCTGATGAAATAAAGTCTTGATTGCATCGTATATGATGTTGGTATCATCTGTAGGAGAAATAAGAGTCATTTGATGTGAATAATGAGATAAATCTGTATTTTTTATGCTGACGACAACTACCTTGCATAGTTTTTTGTTGTGGCGAAGTCGCATGGTAACCATTTCGGTCAGCGCCAAAAGATACATAAGAGCATCCTTTGATTGATCAATATCTCTAGGTAGAGTTGTCGAATTGCCGATGCCTTTGATAGAAGTGCTTTTATCACTTCTTATACCAGAGGATTCAATACCGTTGGCGTATTCCCATATAAGTTTGCCATGGCTTTTTAAGGTGTATTTCAAGTAATCAAGATTTGCATTTGCCAAATCTCCGATTGTATATATTCCCATTCTATGAAGTTTAGGAATGGTGGCCCTTCCGACCATAAATAAAACATCAACAGGCAATGGCCACATTTTTTCTTCTATTTCGTCAGGAAAAAGAGTATGAATATTATCGGGTTTTTTAAAATCTGAAGCCACCTTGGCCAAAAGTTTATTTGAAGATATGCCTATATTGACAGTGAACCCTAGTTCCCTTTTGATTCTTTCCTTGATTTTAAAAGCAAGTTTGATAGAATCTGTCCTATTGGAAAAATTGAAATCTAAAAAACTCTCGTCAATAGAGAAACGCTGAATATTTGGAGAATATTCTTTAAGAATATTATGCATGGCATTGCTGGCTTTCATATATATATGATAATTGGGAGACACGATTTTTAGATTAGGACATTTTTGCAGGGCTTTGTATAGAGTTTCTCCGGTTTGGATATTATAATTTTTAGCAGGTATGGATTTTGCGAGAATTATTCCTTTTCTTGTTTTAGGATTCCCACCAATAACTGATGGAATATCTCTTAAATCTATCTGCTCTCCTTGTTGGAGGCGGTATACGGCTTCCCAAGATAAATAGGCAGAATTTGCATCTATATGAAAATAAAATTTCTTCATGAAATCAACTCCTACAATACATTATAGCGAACAAATGTTTCGTTTTGAAGAAAAAAAATAAAAAATTACATAAAAATCTTTTCATGTGCTAATAATTTTGTTAAAATTTAACTATGTATGTGCAATTTAAGGAGGATACGCCGTTGGATAGAGATTTGACAAAAGGAAATGTGTATAAAAACTTATTATATATGGCAGTGCCGACAATGTTCGGCTTTTTGTCGCAGACGCTTTATGACATTGTAGATTTAATATGGATTGGGAGAATATCAGGGCTGGCTGTGGCATCGGTCACTATAATTATGACGATTATTTGGCTCACTGATGTTGTCAATGAAGTAATTGGAGTTAGCTCCATTTCATTGATTTCGCAAAGCTACGGAAGAGGAGATTACAAGGAATCAGCAAGGGCTATCGGTCAGACTATTTTCTTTAAAATGGTTATTGCCGCTGTAATCGCAGTATTTTTATCGATATTTTTAAAACCTATCGCAAAAATTTTTACTAATGATACCCAAACGCTACAATATATTTATGATTATGGGTATATAAGAATAGCAACTTTGCCGATACTTTTTGCGCTTTTTTCTATAGTCACGGCTCTTAGGAATATTGGTGAATCGAAGAAACAGATGATAATAATGACTGGTTCGGCTGTTGTAAACATCATTCTTGATCCTATAATGATGTTTGATGTAGTTCCTATCATAGGTATCAAGGGTTTTGGACTTGGCGTTTTTGGGGCAGCTCTAGCAACTGTCATCAGCAATGTTCTTGCCTTTGGACTGGGAATGTATTATTTGTTTAAAGGAAATTCAAGAATTAAAATGAAAGTTAAAGATTTTATCACCCTTGATTGGGCTATGGATTATAAATTATTGACCATAGGTTTGCCTATGGGAGTTGAAAATTTACTTAGAAATTTCTCGGCGCTTATTGTATTGAAATTAGTGGCGGGTTACGGACCGGAAGTTATCGCTGTAATGGGAATAGGTAATAGAATAATTGGATTTTTAATGATGCCTTTACTTGGACTCAGTATGGGGGGGAGTACGATTGTCGGTCAAAATTTAGGAAAAGGAAATGTCGACCGTTCTAAGTCTACAGCGAAAATAAGCGCTCTCTTTGGAATGTCGGTGATGATAGTGGTAACATTGATCAGTTTTAGTTTTCCAAAGGAAATTATGAAAATATTTGTTTTTGAACCAAATATCATTCAAATGGGAATTCCGATGGTGAAGATAATTGTTTTTAGCATGATATTCAGTGCAGTGAGTTTTGGAATTTCAGCTTGTTTCATGGGATCGGGTTATAATTTTCCGTATTCGGTTTCTAGCATAGTGTCAAAATGGGTATTTCAAATCCCTATTATGTTTTACATATTAAAGACATATCCAGAGAGTCCAAATTTTATCTGGTATGGATTTTTAGTTGCATCGATAGTTGAAATGGGAATAAATCTTTATTACTATAGAGAAGGAACATGGCTTAAAAGAAGAGTTTAGAGGTGATAAGGTGCAATATTCATATGGAATCTGTTGTGAAAATATTGTTGATATTGAAAAAGTGAAAATACCTGAAAATATTGAAAATAAAGTATACGAAGTAATGAGGATTATAGATGGCAAGGTGCTTTACTTTGAAGAACATATGGACCGCATGGAAGCATCTATACAATTTTACGACCCTGGATTTATAATTGACAGGGGAAAAATCATACAGCTTATACGAGATTTGCTTAATCATACAAAAGCTAGCAACAACAATATCCGTATTGAA
>DAOURC010000182.1 GCA_030625285.1 Eubacteriales bacterium | reverse complement strand
GAAAAAAATTGATGATTTTCTTCAAAAATATGGTTCAGACAAAAAACATATATTAACGATAACTATATATCTAAGCGATATATCATATTTCGATAGCATGAATAAAATATGGGACGCATGGGTTATTGAAGGTTTTGAGCCGGCAAGAGCTACTGTCGAGGCGAAGTTGGCAAGAGAACACCTTTTAGTTGAAATGTCTGTTGTTGCTGTTAAAGCATAAAAAAAGCAGTATATGCAGTTTAGAGAAGGTTACTTTTCTAGGCTGCTATTTTATTTGACCATCAACAAATAATAGTATAAATACAATTTGCTAAATCTCTACGGTACAACTGTAATTTCAATTCTTTCACTTTTATCCTCACCTTGTTCTTCCCACATAATTTCAATATATGCATTATTGATCGCTTCTTTGTATATTTCAAATTGATAATCTCTGCTGCTCTGAGTAGAGATTATAATCATTGAATCTTCTACTAATTGATCCCATATTTTTTCAGTTGAACTTTCTCTCACTATACCTTCTTTAGGAGGTGGACTTACAAATATTTCATATGTTAAAAAACTGACATCTGCTTCTTGTGGCGGATTATCACCTAAATATGTTGCATAGCCATTAACCAAAATTCTATCTTTTAAGATAATATATTCTAACGATGTTTTCCAATGCTCACTTTGCCCTTCAGCTCTATATTTTCCTTCCATGAATGGGGAAGCATTTATTTCAATAAACAAAGTCCCTGTTATATCTGTAGTCTTCACTAGATTTATAATGAGAGAAACTTCTTCCACTCCATCAGTTAAAATATACCTTTCAGTTCCTTCATGTAAATATTCTTCGGTCCAATAAAGATGGTTTTCTTTAATAGACCATTTTTTATAATCAATTTGGTTTATGTAATAATCATTTACCTTTTTTAAATCGCCATCAAAATCTTTCATTTCATAATTTTCGACATCATTAGAACCAGCTACCGATTTCATACCAGGATATATTGGAATTCCATCAAATTTCTCTGAATATGTTATTGTCTGAGTACATCCCCAAAACAACATGCTACTTATGGCTATAAATGAAAAAACCAACAGATATTTTTTCATTTAAATCCTTCTTTCTAAATAAAATATTATATTTGATGCAACAGCAATCCGATATACAAATGAAAACCAATCATCATGATCTTGTTATTCATTCTTATATTCAAGTAGATTGTCGAATTTGTTATGACAATATAAGTATATCAAATAAAATGAAGAAAAAGCATATTTTATAACATTTTATACATAATAGGGAAAACGAGTGCAGCCATATGAACCAATACAGATAATTGCTTAAATATCCACACTAAAGTCTAACAGAGAATAGTTTTTTAAGGTATAATACATTTGAGGTGAATAGCTAAATGTTTAGAGAATTGAGAAGAAAAGATAAAAAAATGGATAAAGAAAAAATCGAAGAGATATTGATAAAAGGCGAGTATGGTACATTGGCATGTCTTGGAGACGACGGCTTTCCTTATGCGGTTCCTTTAAATTATCATTACGAAGATAATGCCATTTATTTTCATTCTGCTTTAAATGGTCATAAAATCGACGCAATTTTAAATGAGCCGAAAGTAAGCTTCAGCATAGTAAACAGTTATAAATTATTACCAGAAGAATTGAATACACATTTCGAGAGTGTCATTATATTCGGTAAAGCATCGATAGTAAAAAATGAAGAAAAAAGAAATATTTTGTACAATCTAGGGATGAAATATTCATTTGATTTTGAGAAGGTAGTAAATGATGCAGTTAAAGGACAATTTAGAACGACAGCATTGGTAAAAATTCAGATAGATCATAAAGAAGGAAAAATTGCACGATAAGTCAAGTTGAAATTTTAGCGGCATTATTTAGGAGATTGAATTTTGAAGAAAATTATATTTATATTTATTTTTGTTTTATATATCATATCGACTTTTTCATTCGCTGATAATTCCTGTAATTATATCGATCAGCCTATTGAAAAAATGGTATACGATGAAATGAAGAATGATTCAATACAAGTATATTATTTTGAAAATGATATTGAAAAAATCATGAAAACATACGAATCGAATTTTGAAGAAGCTTTGTTTTTAATCGCTTCAAAGTCTTTAATAAAGATTGATGATTTGATTCAAGGTGAATCATTAATCGATTTTTTAATAAATCATGGTATCGAAGAAGTGTCGTATATAAAATTGGTTGAGAACAATGGAGAGTATTTTTACTATATTAAAAATAGAAAAGGCATTTATTATTTAGATACTCAATCGAATGAATTGTTATCTTACTATGATGTCGTAAAAAAATACAACAATAAAAATATTTCGTTGGTATTATCAATAATCGTTTTCTTGATTATAGGAATATATATTAGTGAAAAGAAAAGAGTGAAGTATTGATGAACATGTTTGATATTATAAGAGATCAAAATTTAAAAGATAAAAAACCCTTGGCTGACCGCATGAAACCTAAAGCGATAGACGATATAATTGGGCAAGATCATTTAATCGGAAGCGGAAAACTTTTAAGAAGAAGTATCGAAGCTGATCGCGTGAGATCCATGATTGTGTATGGACCGGCAGGGGTAGGAAAGACCAGTATCGCCAAACTTATTTCTATTTTGACTAATTCAAATTTCGAGATTCTCAATGCTGTAAATTCAGGAGTCAAGGATATTAAGGCTGTTGTGGACAAGGCTAAAATAAACCTTGAACTTGAAAATATCAGAACAATATTATTCGTAGATGAAATACATAGATTCAACAAACTGCAACAAGATGCATTACTGCCTTTTGTTGAAAACGGTATCATCACTCTTATCGGTGCAACGACTGAAAATCCGTATTTCGAGGTGAATCAAGC
>DAOURC010000085.1 GCA_030625285.1 Eubacteriales bacterium | reverse complement strand
ATCAATATCAAATTTTTTCATCATTTTTCCCCTTTATATAATCTAGCGCGACTTCGACATCGCTAAAGTGAGACTTGATGGTTCCTATTATCTGATATGTTTCATGTCCCTTGCCCGCTATGATAATTGTATCACCGGGTTTTGCAATTTCTATGCTTTTTTCAATGGCGGTCTTTCTATCCGAAATCACTGCAATTTCATTTGAATTTTCTTGAACTCCCGTCAATATGTCTTTTATTATCAGTTTTGGGTCTTCAGTTCTAGGATTGTCGCTGGTTATAATAGTATAATCGGCGATTTCTTCAGAAATCCTACCCATTTTCGGTCTCTTGGTTTTATCCCTGTCTCCACCGCAACCGAAAACACTGATCAAGCGTCCTTTAGTAAAAGATCTGCCTATGGTTAAAACATTGTTCAAAGCATCAGGAGTATGGGCATAATCAACAAGAATATTTATTCCTAGACTATTCTGAACCTGCTCCAATCTACCGAGTACAGGTTTTATCGATTTAGTCGCTTCAACTACATCATCTATATCCACCCCTGAAGCCACCAGACTCCCTATGGCCGCAACAACATTCAAAACATATATATCTCCATGGAATGGTGTGGTAATCGAATGCCGGCCATTTTGATATGTTAGAACAAACGATGTTCCACTAGATGACATCTCAATGGAGCTCGCTCTAAAATCAGCATCTTTTTTTATGCTGTATGAATACGATTTTTTCTGATATTCATTATATAATCTCTCGCCGTATTCATCATCAATATTAATCAAAGATTTTCTTGCGATTTTAAATAATTTTCTTTTTTCATTGAAGTAATTAACCATGTTTTCATGATAATCCAAATGGTCCTGGGTTAAATTTGTAAAAATGGCGACATCGAAATCAATTCCATGAACTCTTGACAAACTTAAAGCATGAGATGAAACTTCCATCACTGCATGTTTGATATCTTTACTTCTCATTTTCGAGAACAATTCATTGAGTTCCAAAGATTCCGGAGTAGTGGAATTCGTCTGAACAACTTCATTGCCGATACAATTTTGAATCGTTCCGATAAGTCCGCTTTCAAAATTCATATTTGCAAGCATATCTCTGATGATATATGTGATCGAAGTTTTTCCGTTGGTTCCAGTCACGCCAATCAAATTGATCGACCGAGTGGGATTCAAATAAAAATTTTTACTGATCAAGGCTAATGAAATCCTTGAATTTTCAACTTTAATATATTCAATATCCGAATCGATCTCTTTTTCTATAACTATAAATACAGCTCCATTTTTTATCGCTTGATCTACAAAATCATGCCCATCTACTTTAAATCCTTTAATTGCAACAAATATATATCCTTCTTGAACTTTTCTAGAATCATAGGCGATTCCCTTGATTTCCATATTCTCATCAACATCGCCGTAATAATCCAGCCCATCAATCACATCAATTAGTTTCACTTTCAACCATCCTTTGAACTTTTATAATTACCAAGGCCTTTTCTTTAACCATTTTTCCAGCCTTTGGGTATTGATCAATTACTATGAAATCATCTTCTACATTTTCATCTGAAGAAGTATTTAAAGTCAGATTCAATGATTTCGACTTTTTAGAAGCCTCTTTATATGTCATTCCCATTAAATCAGGAACTTCGACAACATCATTTTGTTCATCATTTTTCGGCATGATCCCTATATATCTAAAGGTATCTTCTAGCACGTCTCTTGCAACAGGTGCAGCGACAACAGATCCAAACGAACTGTAACTTGGTTCATCTACAAGTATCAACACAGCTATTTCAGGGTCTTCAACCGGTCCGATCGCTGCAAAAGAAGCAATCGATGCATCATCGCTGTACTGTCCATTTACATTTTTTTGACTTGTTCCTGTTTTTCCGCCGATCCTGATTCCATCGATTTTAGCATTTGCTCCTGATCCATTCTCAACTACAGATTCCATCATCAATCTAAGCTCAACCGATGTTTTTTCACTTATAACTTGACGGATGGTCTCTGGTTTGAATTCATCAATAACGTTGCCTTCCGAGTCCGTTATCTCTTTCACTATATACGGTTGCATCATAAATCCATTGTTGGCAATAGCTCCAATCGCTCTAATCATCTGTAGCGGCGTTATGGATATCCCTTGGCCAAAACTCATGGTGGCCGCTTCTACGTTATTAAGATCTTCACGAGGAATAAGCAGCGGATATGCTTCTGCCGGCAATCCCAAATATGTTTTTTCGTCAAAACCGAAATTTTCTACATAATCATAAAACACTTCTTTGCCCAGCATCATCTGAATCTCCATAAACACCGGATTACAACTATTTTCAAGTCCTTCTGTCAATGTCTGCACTCCGTGAGGATGTCTATGGGACCAACAATTTATCTTCACTCCATCGATAACCAAATATCCATGTGCGTCAAATTTTGTATAAGGAGTCACTAAATTTTCTTCTAAACCAGCCGCTGAAGTAATCAATTTGAATACACTTCCAGGCTCATATAAATCACTTACAATTGGATTTCTCCACAGCTGAGACCAAAACGCCACTTTCTCATTGTCGTTCATATCGTCTATATCGATATCGTGATAATCATTGACGGCATCTCTTGGCACGTTGAGATTATAATCCGGTTTTGATGCCATCGCCAGAATTTCTCCAGTTTTCGTATTCATGACAATACCCATGACACTCTTGGGATCATTTACATCATAAGCAGTTTCAAGTGCAGTTTCCAAGTAATGCTGAATGATTCTATCGATGGTCAATGCAACATTATACCCATCAACCGGTGCATATTTTTTATCTGTACCAAATGCCAATTGTCTACCACTAGCATCGGTATTAACAAGATATTTACCTGGAATTCCAGTCATAACATCATTGAAAGCTTGTTCGAGACCAGCGATTCCCTGATTGTCTATTGTTGTATGCCCTATGACGTGCGATGCAAAATTCTCATACGGATATACTCTTTGAATATCGTCTGTTACCCAGACGCCTTTCAATTCCAAGTTTATAATCGCATCCGCCTTTTCTTTATTCAATCCTCTTTCTATATTGATCATCGATTTTCCTGATTCAATCTTTTTTAAAGCATCATCAGTATCTATTTTGATTATACTATTGATTTTCTCAAGCGCTACATCTACATCGTCCACTTCACTCGGCCGAGCCCAAATTGTAAATGTTTTAATGCTGAAAGCCAGTTTTGTACCATTTCTATCATAAATAGTTCCTCTCATAGCCGGTATAGCTATATCTCTAGTTCTTTGCATAGATGCCATGGTTTGATATTCTTCGGCATTAAGTACTTGAATAACAAATAGTTTTATTATCAATCCAAAAAAAATAAGACTTACTACAGCAAAAACAAAAGTAAGCCTCCAATTTCTTTTTTTCAGCATTTTATTCATAGTTCCCCCTAATTCCAAAACCAATCAATAATCGAAGCGACAAAATTTCTTTCTTTCGTTGTACTTCCGTCAATGGCTATAACATCATTATCTAACACTTCTGAATTTTTTTCAACATTCAAAACATATTTTGTTTGACTTTCTAAATATACGATTTGATACTCTTGGGGATACTGCATTCCCAATTTATCAACTGCATAATTCTCAATATTCTTCAAACCCATAGTTGAATCGATTTTATATTTCAATTCTTCAACTTGAATTGACAAAGAACCTATTTCTTGTTTCAATTCAAAATTCTTGTACTTGATTTCGTTGATTTCAGCATATCGAATCAATAGATATGCCATAGATCCAAATACCATAACAATCATTAAAACTGCGAATATTCTATTAATAATGCTTGCTTTATTTTTTTTTATTTCATTGTTGTCCTTTATTTTCTTAGCCTTGTAGACAATCTCTTTATGCATCATTTCATCATAATCATAAGTTCCATAATGATTTATTGTAGACATTTGAATCCCCCTTTTCAAGTATTTAATTTATAATTTTTCTGCAATTCTCAGTTTTGCACTACGTGAACGCGGATTGAACTCTAATTCTTTCATGCTTGCAATCATCGGTTTTCTTGTAATCACTTTAACCTTCGCCCTGTGATCACAAATGCATATTGGATATTCAGGTGGACAAATACAATCTTTTTTCAAGTCGTTGAAGGTAGTTTTAACCAATCTATCTTCGAGAGAATGAAAAGTGATAATAGCGATCCTTCCACCGGATTTCAATTTATCTACCGCATCTCTAATCGTTTTTTCAATAATTCCCAGTTCGTTATTCACTTCGATTCTGATGGCTTGAAATGTCCTCTTTGCCGGGTGCGGTCCATCTTTCCTCGCTCCTTTAGGTACAGCTTTTTTTATAACTCCCACTAAATCAAATGTAGTTTCAATCGGCTTGATTTCTCTTTCATTGACTATGAATTGAGCAATTCTATAATGCCATCTGTCTTCACCGTATTCCTTGATGATGCGACTGAGTTCTTCTAGTGAATATGTATTGACCACCTCATATGCAGTCAGTGGCTCTTCTGAATTCATTCTCATGTCGAGCTGTGCATCGTGATTATACGAAAATCCTCTTTCAGGAGTATCCAATTGATAGGAAGAAACACCTAAATCCAACAATACTCCATCAACTTCTTCGTACTCCAAATCCTCGATTATCTCT
>DAOURC010000066.1 GCA_030625285.1 Eubacteriales bacterium | reverse complement strand
TAAGAAATATTATCGAAATTGATATTATGTTGAAAGATATAAAAGCATCTTTTAGTAGATTAGAAAAGTTCATTAAATCTTACGAAAATCATGCAAATACTGAAGGGAAAAAAATTAATAAAATTGATACTATTTCATTCAAGGATGTTAGCTTTGGGTATAATGACCGACTTATCATCAAAGATTTATCTTTTGAGGCTACTAAGGGAGATATAATTGCCTTCAAAGGAGGAAATGGAAGTGGGAAAACTACTTTGACTTATCTTCTGTGTGGCTTTTACAAAGTTGATGGAGTTTGCTTAAATGATGATGACCTAACATTATTCAATGAGAGAGAGATTCTGAAAAGGACTTCATATGCATTGCAAAATGTACATTTATTTCCTACATCAATAATGAACAATTTAACGAGTTTTAATGGTTCTACAGAAAAAGATGCAATAGAATTGTGTAAACAACTAAAAATTCACGATAAAATATTGTCATTAGAAAAAGGATATGAGACGCAAGTTAATGAAAAAAACATGAATTTGTCTGGAGGTGAAAAGCAGATGATTTCGATTGCAAGAGCCCTTCTTAAAGATTCTGATGTGTTAATATTGGATGAAATAAATAGTGCTTTAGACTATGAACGTGAGAGGAGACTATTTAAAGATTTACTTCCATACTTCGAGAATAAAATAGTTTTTATCATTTCTCATAGAGATAATGTACACAAGATATGTAATAAAATAGTTTCAGTTGATAGAGGAGATATTAATGTTTGTTAATGTTATGAAATCTAAAATACACCGTGCAAAAGTAACTGATGCCAACCTAGATTATGTAGGGAGCATTACAATTGATAAGGAATTAATTGACAGGGTAGGTATAAAAGCTAATGAAAAAGTTCAAATTGTAAATAACAACAATGGTGCTCGTTTTGAAACGTATGTAATACCTGGCGAACCAGGCAAAAGGGATGTTTGTTTAAACGGAGCAGCATCTAGATTAGTTCAACCAGGCGATATAATCATTATTATAGCTTATTGCTGGTTAAATGAATCAGACATGGATTGTTTTGAACCATCAGTTTTACTACTTGATGGTAATAATCAGGAGTTACTTGTTTAGATTATTAAATATAGTATAAATATACTATTGATCGGAGGATTATACTTGCAGTACATATCATCTTTTAATATTGGATTAGAAAAAATTATTTGCAGAATTATAGAAAGTGAGTTAGCAAACTTTTTTAACTATAAAATAGAAAAGGGTATAGTCTTATATAGGAGTGAGAACAAAATTGAAACCAATAATAACTTAATGTTTTTTAACACCTATGAAATATGTGATACAAAAGTTCATCCAGAATATCCTAGTGTTCAAGGCTTGATATTCTATGAAAAATCATACTGCTTCCAGTGTTTTCAAAGAAACAATTTATGAAAGTAGAATTGATAGGACTCATAGAATTATATGGAAATATGAAGACGACAAAGTTATTATACTATTAATTGCAGGTAATCATAAAATTGTTGAAGGAAAACATTAGGTTTACAGGTGCAACTGAAATATTTAAGACTGGTGAATGGATAAGCATCAATGGGAGTATAGGAACAATAGAGAGAACAAATAAAAATGAATAATAAATGTATATAATAACCTCACTATGAAGTTTAGATAATTTTTGGTGAGGTTTTTTTATCTAAATTTCTTGAAAAAAGGGTTTTTATTGATTATAATAAAACTGACCAGTCAGTCAGGAGGAAAATGAGATGAAAAAGATAATATTTATAGTAATAACAATAGTGTTGATTATGAGCGGCTGTAGCAAGGCGCCAGAAGTGGTAAAAGAAGAAATATATGTGCCGGTTGAAGTGATGCATGCAAAAGAGGGAAATATTTCAAAGACATTAACATTTGCAGGCGAGGTATCATCGGGAGAATCGGTTATGGTTACCCCAATGCTTATGAGCGCCGAAGAAGCATTGGAAATACTAGTGAAAGTTGGCGATTATGTAGAAGAAGGTCAAGTTTTGGCAGTTCTTTCAGGCGATAATACATTGGACCAGATTGAAAGCTCAAGATTGCAATATGAGCTAGCGAAAAGTAGTTATAATTCACAATATGAATCTTATTTGAATGCTTTGGATAATTTTGAAAAGATAAAAGTATTATATGAAGCAGGAGCTGTAAGCAAGAGTGAATACGACGGTGCTAAACTCCGCGCGTCGGATAATCAATTAAAGCTTTTAAAAGATCAGCTGAATCAAGCAAAATTTGCTTATGAAAAAACTTTAGGAAATTTGGAAGATTTAAATTTAACAGCGCCTGTAAACGGCATTGTAAGTGATATCAATATTTCAAAGATGAATTTAGTTTCATCACAAAATACAATTACTATTTTAAATATGGAGAATTTAGAAGTGAAATTTTATATTCCGGAGGGGAAAATAGATGTAGTGAAATCTGGAATGAATGTCAATATTGAAATACCGTCTATCAATACATTTGTAGAATCTACAGTGGATTGGATAAATCCACAAAAGGATTCAAGAAAAAATATGTATACAGGGAGTTTAAAACTTTCAAACATAGATAAGGCGATATACCCAGGAATGAAGGCGTTTGTAAATGTTGAGCTTTCCAATAAAAAAACATTCTTGCTTCCTGTGGATGCAGTATTATTTGATGAAGTGAATTTTGTTTATATAGTAGATCAAAACAAGCCTATAAGAGTAGAGGTTGAAGTGGGAGATGACAACGGAGAGATGATTGAAATTATCTCTGGCATTGGTGAGGATGAATTTGTTATCATCAAAGGACAAAATTTTGTTAAAGAGGATTCTACAATTAAAATTGTAAGGGGGCAATAAGATGAAAATATCAAATTTATCTATAAGGCGTCCTGTTACAATCATTATGATTACATTGATGGTAATCTTGATAGGTGCAGTGAGTTTATTTAATTTATCGGTTGATTTATATCCAGAAATCAATGTGCCTGTTGCTATTGTTTCAACATCATATAGTGGAGCGGGACCACAGGAGATAGAAAATCTTGTGACAAGACCTTTAGAGGGTGGATTAGCAACTGTAAGCGGACTTGAAGATCTTATGTCTCAATCGTCTGAGGGGAATTCCTTAGTAATTTTACAATTCGATTTTGGAACAGATATGGAAAGTGCGGCTCTTGAAATGAGAGAAAAGGTAGATATGGTAAAGGGATTTCTTCCTGATGATGCCTCATCTCCAAGAGTGTTTAAAATAGATCCAAATGCAATGCCCATTATGACATTGAGCGTCAATTCAAATGGTGACCTTGATGAAACACAGACCATTGTAGAGGATAAAATTCTTTCTAGACTCGAGAGAATAGATGGAATTGCTTCTGTAAATATTTCAGGAGGTCTTAGTAAAGAAGTAATAGTTGAGATAGATCAACTTGCGCTTGATACCTATAATTTGTCTTTCAATCAGCTAAAGAATATTTTGATTTCTGAGAATTTAAATTTACCATCTGGAGTGATTGAAAGAGGAGATAAAGATATTCCTCTTAGAATAGTAGGAGAATTTGAATCCATAGAGGAGATTTCAAATTTACCTATTTTATTGAATAACGGCAGTGTTATAAGGTTAAAAGACGTTGCAAGTGTTGAATTGACAACAGAGGACATTACAAACATCAATAGATATAATGGCGAGGTTTCCATTGGACTGAATCTTTCCAAGCAGACGGATTCAAATACAGTAAAAGTTGCAAAAGAAGTTAGGAAAGAAATTGAGAAGTTGGAAAACGAGCTAGAAGATGTTGATATTGAAATCATTTTTGATTCATCTGTATTTATAAATCAAGCCATTGGAAATGTAGCGACTAGTGGAATTATAGGTGGTCTTTTAGCGGTATTGATTTTATATTTGTTTTTAAGAAATATAAGGACAACTACAATTATTGCAATATCGATACCGGTATCGATAATAGCGACTTTTGCACTTATCTATTTTTATGGAATAACACTTAATTTAATGACATTGGGTGGGCTCGCCTTGGGACTTGGTATGCTGGTGGACAACTCCATTGTTGTACTAGAAAATATTTATAGATATAGAGATATGGGATACTCTAGAGCGGATGCAGCTCGGGAAGGAACAAATGAAGTTTCGATGGCTGTTATCGCATCGACTTTAACAACTGTAGCAGTATTTTTACCTATAGTTTTTGTTGAAGGAGTTACATCGATTCTATTTAAGGAACTGGCACTAACAGT
Source organism: Eubacteriales bacterium (assembly GCA_030625285.1). Classification (GTDB taxonomy): domain Bacteria; phylum Bacillota; class Clostridia; order Peptostreptococcales; family Acidaminobacteraceae; genus DAOURC01. The sequence continues at coordinate 948 of DAOURC010000066.1, read as the reverse complement.
TACATTCTCATTATTGGCATCATTAGTGGTAGCGCTTACCATTGTACCTATGCTATCGTCTTTGATCTTAAAAATCGATCATGTACAAGATGAAAAGAAGAGATTTTCATATTTTGATAGAGGATTTAAAAAAGTAGAGGATTTTTATGCGAGTCTAGTAGAAAAAGCAATACGGAAAAGAAAAACAACGGTTACCTTAGTGCTGATTATCTTTATTTCTTCACTTGGGTTGATTACTGTGATAGGTGCTGAGTTTATTCCATCGATGGATGAAGGAAGTGTTCGAATAAGCATAGAACTGCCAAATAGTACAAAGTTTGAAAATACATTGGATTTGGTGAATCGAATAGAATCGGACTTGGAATCCATCGAAGAAATTGAATCGATATATACAAGTGTTGGAATATCGGGTATGGGTTTTATTCAAATGAGTTCTGGAAATACAGGAACTATAACAGCCAACCTTGTGGATTTAAAAGATAGAGATAAATCGACTTTTGAGATGGCCGATGAAATAAGGAAGATGTCCAAAGATTATGCCGGTGCTGAAATAAGTATCAGTGCAACTGAAAATCAAGGTTTTGGAGCGATGAGTGCACCGATATCCATTGAATTGAAAGGTGATAATCTCAGTGTTTTGAAGGACTATTCGGAGAAAATTGTCGAAATGGCAAATGCTGTAGATGGCACGGTAGAGGTAGTGTCTTCTTTAGAAGAAGAAAAGGATGAACTCGTTTTAGTGCTCGATAGAGAAAAAGCATCTTTTTATGGTGTTAGCAGCGCTGCTGTTTCTCAATACATCAGGGATTTGACAAAGGGAACCACACTTACCAATTACAAAACCGAAGGTGAGGAAATTTCAATAAAGATTATTGGAGATGAATCTATAAGAGGAAGCATAGATAAACTTAGAAATCTACAGATTGAGACGCCTTATGGACTTGTAAG
>DAOURC010000132.1 GCA_030625285.1 Eubacteriales bacterium | reverse complement strand
ATAGAAAGTATTTCAAAGAGATTGTAGAGCATCATGTATCTGGTCAGTTGAAAGTCGCACCAGAGCATATCGATCACGAAGTATTGAAATATATGGGGAAACCTGATGCTGAATTATATAAATCTTTTGTTAAAGAATTCTTCAAAATAAATAAAGAGATAGGTAAAGAGCAATATGTAATTCCATATTTAATATCTTCTCATCCTGGAAGCACGTTGAAATCGGCAATTAAATTAGCTGAATATTTGAAGGAAATCAATTATACTCCTAAACAGGTGCAGGATTTTTACCCGACACCGGGGACGTTATCTACCTGCATGTACTATACTGAAATTGATCCTAGAGATATGAAACCAGTGTATATCCCTAAATCAATAGCGGAGAAGAAAATGCAAAGGGCATTGCTTCAATTCAAAGATCCTAAAAATAAGAGATTGGTATATGAAGCTTTGGTTAAGGAAAATCGTTATGATTTAATTGGAGGTTCTACAAAAAGTTTAGTAAAACCCTTTGTGGAAAAATGAGTAGTTGTGCTATAATTGATGTGGATTAAACAACGGGGGGGAAATAGGATGAAAAAAATTATTATTAATGGTAGTTCATTGACAATTGAGGACGTTGTAAATGTATCGCGTCATGGCTTTAAAGTTGAAATTGATGAAGAAGCAAAGAAGAAAATTAATTATTGTAGAAAAGTTGTAGATAAATTTGTCGACGAAGATAGAAATGTTTACGGAATCACTACAGGATTCGGAAAATTTTCTGATGTCAACATCGATCATGTGGAAACTAAACAATTGCAAAAGAATTTAATAATGAGTCATGCATGTGGTGTTGGAAATTATTTTGAAGATGATATTGTTAAAGCGATTATGTTGTTGAGAGCAAACGCAGTATCAAAGGGTAACTCGGGAATTAGGTTGGAAACTCTTCAAACTTTGGTTGATATGATCAACGCTGATATCTATCCTAGAATACCTGAGAAAGGCTCTTTGGGAGCTAGTGGCGATTTAGCACCTCTTGCACATATGGTATTAACTCTTATCGGTTTGGGCGAGGCTAAATATCAAGGTGAAATAATTGATTCTAAAGAAGCGATGAAGAGAGCGGGACTGACACCTGTTGAACTTACATCTAAAGAAGGACTTGCGCTAATTAATGGAACTCAAGTATTGACAGCGGTAGGAACTTTAACAGTATATGATGCTATGATGCTTTCTGAAATGGCAGATGTATCGGCATCTTTAACTATTGAAGCATTAAATGGTATAACTGATGCTTTTGATGAGCGTATTCATTTACTAAGACCTCATCAAGGACAAATGGACGCTGCTAAAAACTTGTTGAGTATACTTGAAGGTTCAGAAAACACTACTAGACAAGGCGAAATCAGAGTGCAAGATGCTTATAGTTTAAGATGTATCCCTCAAATTCACGGCGCAAGCAAGGATGCTCTAGAATTTATTAAAACTAAAGTAGAAATAGAGATTAACGCTGTTACAGATAATCCAATTATCTTCCCAGAAGATGAAGAAGCAATTTCTGGAGGTAACTTCCACGGACAGCCGATGGCACTACCTTTCGATTTCTTGGCTATAGCTTTAGCGGAACTGGCTAACTCATCAGAGAGAAGAATTGAGAGACTTGTAAATCCTGCTCTTAGTGAATTGCCTGCATTTTTAACAAAACACGGCGGATTGAATTCTGGATTTATGATTGCTCAGTATTCTGCAGCGTCATTGGTTTCAGAAAATAAGGTGCTGGCTCATCCAGCGAGTGTCGATTCTATTCCATCATCAGCTAATCAAGAAGACCACGTGAGTATGGGAACTATTGCAGCGAGAAAAGCTAAAGATATTCTTTTTAATACAATGAACGTCATCAGTATTGAAATTCTTACAGCTTGTCAAGCGATTGATATTGCAAAACATGAATCAAAACTTGGAAAAGGAACTAAAATAGCTTATAATCTTGTGAGAGAAAGTGTAGATGTTTTAGGAGAAGATCGTGTTATGTATTATGACATCAATAAAGTATATGATTTAGTCAAATCTCATGAAATACATCAAGCTGTTAAAAAAGAGGTAATTATTAAGTAGGTGTTGGATATGATAAGTAAAGAATTAATCGACCAGATAAATTATTATGCCAGGAAAGCAAAAGCAGAAGGTTTAACTGATAGTGAAAAAGAAGAGCAACAAAAATTAAGACAGGAGTATTTGAAACTTTTTAGGAAAAGGTTTAAAAAACAACTAGATAATACTGATATTGAGTATATTGATTAGAACAAGGATTTTCCTTGTTCTTTTATTTGTTAAGAAAATTTAATATGGTGAAATTGACTTTAGAGCAAAAAGAATATATTCTTTAAGGAGCATAAAAATAATTTTATATGGAGGGAATTTATGTCTGATTTAATATATAAACGCGAAAGTGCATGGTTGAAATTGCAAGAAGATGAAAAAAAATATGTCTTCGATTTTGCAAATGATTACAAGTTGTTCCTCGATGCAGGAAAAACTGAAAGAGAAACTGCTGCTGAAATTAAAAGACAAGCTGTTGAAAAAGGATATGTTTCTATTGATACGGTTTTATCTGGTGAAACTAAAATGAAGCCGGGTCTAAAGATTTATGCTGTAAATAAGGATAAATCAATAGTGCTTATAGTTTTAGGAAAAGAAAACATTGAAAAGGGTATGAATATTGTTGGAGGTCATATAGACTCACCGAGACTTGATTTAAAGCAAGTACCTTTTTATGAAGACACAGATTTAGCTATGCTGAAAACTCATTATTATGGTGGAATTAAGAAATATCAATGGGCGGCTACTCCACTAGCTCTTCATGGTGTGGTTATGACTAAGGGCAATGGAAAAGTTGAAATCGTTATCGGTGAAGATGAAAGCGATCCAGTTTTCATTATAAGTGATTTATTGCCTCATCTTGCAAAAGATCAGATGCAAAAAAAAGCTAGTGAATTTATCGAAGGTGAAGATTTAAATCTGATTATTGGAAATATTCCAGTTGAAGATGAAGAAAATAAAGATGCCAAGGATAAAGTTAAAGAAAATATTCTTAAAATAATCAATGAAAAGTATGGAATTATCGAAAGAGATTTCTTAACTGCTGAGCTTGAAGTAGTACCGGCAGGAAAGGCAAGAGACGTAGGACTTGATAGAAGTATGATTTCTTCATATGGTCATGATGATCGCGTTTGTTCATTTGCTGGTATGAAATCGATATTTGATATTGATTCACCAACGCATACTGCAGTCGGTATGTTTATGGATAAAGAAGAAGTAGGAAGTCAAGGAAATACTGGATCTGAATCTATGTATTTTGAGAATATCATGGCTGAGCTAGTAAACTTACAAGAAGAAAAATATTCGGATATTTATCTTAGAAGATCATTTATGAATACAAAAGTTTTATCAGCTGATGTATGTTGTGCATACGATCCTAACTTTAAAAGTGCGTATGACAAAGCTAACACAGGATTTATGGGTTATGGTCTGCAAGTTACAAAGTACACTGGATCAAGAGGAAAGAGCTCGTGTAATGATGCCAATGCTGAGTTTTTAAGAGAAGTTGGAGATATATTTGATACAAGTGGTGTAGTATGGCAAACTGGTGAACTTGGCAAGGTTGATCAAGGTGGCGGCGGAACCATTGCATATATCTTAGCTAATTATG
>DAOURC010000153.1 GCA_030625285.1 Eubacteriales bacterium | reverse complement strand
AGAGCCAGCATTAGAGTACCGAATTTAAAGAACAAGTTTTTTAGTTTTGTGTTTTTCATGACTTTTCACTCCTTTTATCAATATTAGTTGAATAGATTGAAAAATTATGCTTAGAGGCCCTATATAATAAATAGGGTCTTTCTTGATGATGAAAAGAATACTGAAAATCATAATCAAGATGAAAGCCAGTGCTTTTGTGGTGGCTTTGGGAATTTTTAGAGTTCTGTCGCTACTCGAAGGAATCAAAGGAGCGAGCATCAAAATCACCAATGAAGCAAAAGATAAAGCGTAAAAAACGTAATGATATGCTATCCATTCAGAAGAAAGAATCAATAGCTCAAAGTAGATGAAAGAAAAAAACAGGCAATTCCAATAATTCTTAAGATGGAAACCTCCAATAATGGTTCTCAAGGGAATTGTTGTAACCATTGAATATAAGAAAGGAGTGAAATTGCCTAGTTTTAGAAAAATAAATCCCATGATGATGAGCTTTGATAAATCACCTCCGATTGCAAGAATTGAATATCTGATTTCAAGCAATTCGGTTTGGGTAAATGAGTTGTTCATATTCAGTTTAGTAAGAATAGATGAAATAATATCTTGAATCATAATTTCTCCTGACATCAACTGGCTTCAATTTAACATGTTACAAAAATAATGCAATAGTTTTCGCGCATTTGCCCTCTTTTTCCGCGCATTTGCTCTTGATAAATTAAATCTACGGAAAAACAGGGCAAATATGCGGAAAGGGTTGTTTGCTTATTTAAGAGTGCTAACATGTGGATGACAAGCTTGTTGAAAAAATACTATATACATAAAGAGGAGGAAATATAAATAAAAAAATTATCAGTCTGATTTTAGTTTTGGTTATGTTATTTTTAATTACTATCACACCGACATTTGCTGTAAAAAAAATCGATGAGAATAAATCCTTTTCTTCTCTTGTTTTACTCGGAACAAATAAGTATATGGAGGGAAATATGTTGTTTCGATAGATTGAAACGCAGTAGTTGCAATGCTTTCATAGTTTTGCAACTACCTAATTCTAGAAAAAAGAAGGAGGAGGGAAAAATTATTGAGTGAGGCATGGTACGATTATATGTCTGATGAGTCCATTGAAACTAATAGGCTAGTAATCGTAGAGGGAGCGCCATATGATTGATTGGGATTAAAGGACATATTTTTTGTTTTTTGCGTACTTTTGAGGGTAAATATTTAATATGATATTTATCTACAAGGGGGCCTATATGATAAGCAAGATACATTTCAATGCGAGAAATTTGACATCTAATTCAGGTGCGTTACTTCTTTATGAACATATTTAATTCAGAAGAGGGTTTTATTAGTGGTTTGCGGAATACGAATTATATTATTCGGTTTTCGTCAAATAAATTACAAGGAACTAAAACAATTAATGGAAAAGATGTAATTTTAGAACAAGTACTGTTTATGACTGATGGCATGTCGACTGATCATATAAGTTGATGAGACCTTTTCCTATAAAATTGCACTGATATAGTTAAGAGAAGGTCAGATTTTCGGGCCTTCTCTTCTTGAATAATTATATGTTGTGGGTTATGATAAATATATGATTTAAGGGGGAGATTTTGATGACTGTTAGAGTGAGATTTGCACCGAGTCCAACGGGATTTGTGCATATTGGAAGTTTGAGAACAGCTTTATATAATTATTTATTTGCTAAGAAAAACAACGGGAAATATATCATTCGCGTAGAAGATACGGATAGAACAAGATTAGTTGAAGATGCCATTGAAGGCATGATTCGTTCGATGGAGTGGGCTGGAGTTGTTCATGACGAAGGACCGTTTCTAGAAAATGATCATATAGTGCAAAGAGGAGAATACGGTTCTTATATTCAATCGGAAAGATTGGATACATACAAAAAATATGTTGATGAGTTGATTGAATCGGGTCATGCTTATTATTGCTTTTGTACTAAAGAGAGATTAGATGATTTAAGAGAGAATCAACGAGCAGACGGGAAAACGAGTCGTTATGATGGACATTGTCGAAGCATAGATATTGAAGAGGCGAAAAAACGCGTTGAATCAGGTGAAGAACACGTAGTGAGATTGAAATTGCCTGAAAACAGAGATATTGTTTTTGAAGATCTTGTTAGAGGAAAGGTGACTTTCAATACAGCGGATCTAGATGATCAAGTATTGATAAAAACAGATGGATATCCTACATATCACTTTGCTGTGATTGTAGATGATCATTTAATGGAAATCAGTCATATAATAAGAGGAGAAGAATGGCTTTCTTCTACACCGAAACACGTCTATCTTTATGAAGCGTTTGGATGGGATGTTCCAAAATATGTACATTTGCCGAATATCTTGAATTCCGAGAAGAAAAAACTTTCTAAACGTCATGGTGATGTTGCAGTAGAAGACTTTAGTAGAAAAGGATATTTGCCGGAGGCGCTGATAAACTATATCGCACTTCTTGGATGGTCGCCGGATGATGAAAGAGAAATTTTCGATATGGAAGAACTTATAGAGCACTTCAGCATTGAAAGAGTGTCTAAAAGCGGTGGAGTCTTTGATGTCGATAAGTTGAACTGGATGAATAATCATTATATCAAAGAAGCCGATGATGATAGATTGACAAATCTAGCGATGGGATATTTGCTTGGAAGTGGTATAATAGATGATGAAGAAATAACAGAAAAATACGAGTGGATAAAGAGCATTGTATCCTTAGTTAAAGAGAAATTGGATTATATGATGCAAATTACTCCATATGTTCAAGAGTTTTTAACTGAAGAAGTAGTCGTAGAAGAAGAAGACGCAAAAGAAATCATAAAAATGGACCATGTGAAAGATTTGTTGACCGAATTTAAGTCAAGGCTTAATGGTTTGGAATTGTTCGAGGCGGCTGAAGTTAAAAAGGTTATAAAATCTTTGCAAAAGGATCTTGGCATTAAGGGTAAAGATTTGTTTATGCCTATTAGAGTTGGAGTGACAGGAACGGTACATGGTTCTGATCTAGTTAGAACGATAGAAATTTTGGGTAAAGATAAAGCAATTAAAAGATTGGATAGTATTATAGAAAAATTGTAGATTGAGGGAAGTAGGTATGACTACGGTCTAAAGAGAAAACTACATTTGCTGGAAGTGGTTGACTAAAGGTTATATTGAATGCACTCATGAGAGCTAAGCTGAAATTAAGTAAGCTTGGACGGTTGATCGCGTTATAGATTTCAGAGTAATGAAGCAAAGTGGAACAGCGAGATCTCGCCTTTGTAGGTGGGGTCTCTTTAAATTTTTTGGAGGTGAAAAAACATGAAATTGTATAATACTTTAACAGGAAAAAAAGAGGAATTCAAAACGGTGAAAGAAGGAATAATCAACATGTACGTCTGCGGACCTACGGTTTACAACTTTTTTCACATCGGTAATGCAAGA
>DAOURC010000187.1 GCA_030625285.1 Eubacteriales bacterium | reverse complement strand
GATAATTATTCGCAGCTTCAGAAATTATGGAGTGAAAAAGAATTGTCATAAAAATATACTCCTATGGAGTATATTTTTTCTTTTTGTTGAAAAAATATTGACAAAAAAAAATAAGAGATGTATATTATAAGTATAGTTAGCACTCACGGGGTGAGAGTGCTGATAAAATAAAATGCAAATTGAGAGGAGTTGTTGAACATGATTGGATTAGTACCTTTTAATCGAAATAGGGTAATAGAGAAAAATGGATTTAAGGACGTTTATGACATGCTTGATGACTTTTTTTCAGACACATTGTTGCCTAGAAAAAGTTTGATAAGCGGCACTTTTAAATTGGATGTAAAAGAAAATAAAGATAATTATCAAATTGAAGCTGAACTGCCGGGAATTAAAAAAGAAGAAATAAACATTGAAATGAATAATGAAAGATTGACAATAAACATCGATAAAAAAGAAGAAATTGATGAAAGTACAAAAAATTACATTCATAGAGAAAGGCATATTTGTTCTATGAATCGCTCTATATACTTGGCTGGAGCCAAAGACAACGATATCAAGGCTAAACTTGATAATGGCGTGTTGACGATAACAGTCCCTAAAAAAGAAAAATCCAATAAAGCTTACACAATTGAAATTGAATAAGCTTTTATAGTTGCATGATGCACATGAGCAGCCCCCTCCTTATGTGCATTATTACATAAAATAAAAAAAGGAGAGATTAAATTGGCAAAGAGAAAATTTAAAGCAGAATCACAAAGGTTACTTGATTTAATGATTAATTCGATTTATTCACATAAGGAGATTTTCTTAAGAGAATTGATTTCGAATGCGAGTGATGCGATAGATAAAATGTATTATACAGGATTAACCGATAAAACGATTGATTTCAATAAAGATGACTACTTTATTAAAATATACAAAGATGAAGAAAATAGATTGTTGACTATCAAAGACACCGGAATAGGAATGACAAAAGATGAGTTGGTCGACAACCTTGGAGTCATTGCTAAAAGCGGTACATATGACTTTAAAAAGAACAACGAATCGCATGACGGTGTTGATATCATAGGTCAATTCGGTGTTGGATTTTATTCGGCATTCATGGTGGCGGATGAAGTGAAGGTTATCTCTAAGGCGCTTGGAAGTGATGAAGCCTATAAATGGGAGTCGAATGGTTCGGATGGATATACAATTGAATCGTGTGAAAAAGAAACATTTGGAACGGATATTATTCTTAAAATCAAAGAAAATGCAGACGATATCGATTATGATGAATATCTAAGCGAGAATAAGATAAAAGACATAATCAAAAAGTATTCTGATTTCATCAGATATCCAATCAAAATGGATATGGAATCTAGTAGATTAAAAGAAGGTACTGAAGATGAATACGAAGATTTCATTGAAGAACAAACAGTCAATAGCATGGTGCCTATCTGGAGAAAAAATAAAAATGAATTAGTCGACGAAGATTATGAAAATTTTTATATTGAAAAACGTTACGGATTCGACAAGCCTATCAAACATATTCATTACAAGATTGATGGGGCTGTAAGTTTTAATGCGCTATTGTATATTCCTGAGAATACACCTTATGATTACTATACAAAAGAATATGAAAAAGGATTAGAGTTGTATTCAAGTAGTGTTATGATCATGAATAAGAATCCAGAACTGCTTCCTGATTACTTTAGCTTTGTAAAGGGATTGGTCGATACTGAAGATCTATCGCTTAATATTTCAAGAGAAATACTGCAACATGACAGACAACTTAAAATCATTGCTAAAAACATTAAAAATAAAATTAAAAAAGAACTGGAAACTTTATTGAGAGAAGACCGAGAAAAATATGAACTATTCTTTGAATCGTTTGGAAGACAACTCAAGTATGGTATTTACAACAACTTCGGCTCGGAAAAGGAAATATTGGAAGACTTGATTATGTTCTATTCTTCAAAAGAAAAGAAAATGGTTACTCTTGATGAATATGTTTCTGGAATGAAAGATGAACAAAAATATATCTACTTTGCTTCGGGAGAAACTATTGAAAAAATCGATAGAATGCCGCAGACCGACATGGTCAGAGAAAAAGGATATGAAATTCTTTATTTCACTGATGATGTAGATGAATTTGCGATGAGAATGTTGATGAAGTATAAAGATAAAGAATTTAAATCTGTTTCAAGCGGAGATCTAGGAATTCAAGCAGATGAAAAAGAAATCAATGAAGAACAAGAAAAGAGAAGCAAAGAGCTCTTTGAATATATGAAAGATCAATTGAAAGATAAAGTTAAAGATGTAAAAGTTTCAAAGAGGTTGAAGCAACATCCGGTTTGCTTGGCGAATGAGGGTGAAATTTCAATAGAGATGGAAAAAGTATTAAACGCAATGCCGAATGATCAAAATATAAAAGCGGATAAAATTTTAGAAATAAATGTCGAGCACGAAGTTTTTGAAACACTTAAGACCGCTTTTAGTGGTGGCAACTTGGAGAAAGTAAATCTGTTGACAGATATTCTCTATAATCAAGCTCTGCTTATTGAAGGATTGACAATTGAAAATCCGGTTGAGTTCACCAACAACATGTGGAAAGTTTTAAAATAAATGAAGAGAATGGTTTAATGAGTTTTATGTAAAACAACTAATCTTCCTTGCTGGTAATTAATGATATTGAAATTGATTACCAACAATGGAAGATTTTTTATTATGAGCTTTTTCTCCATATACGGCGATTCGACATTCGACAATATTTTCACATTATATAAACTTGTTGATATAATTATGCAATGGAATATGTTAAAATGATACTGATTATAAAAGGAGATATTGCG
>DAOURC010000111.1 GCA_030625285.1 Eubacteriales bacterium | reverse complement strand
ATAGATGAGTTTTAAGAAGAAAATAAAGCAACAGTTGTCATCAAAATCTATGAAGAGCCTTTTGAACATATAATTTATCATGAAATTACTTTTATAAATATAGATGATAAATGGATAATATACGATTTTATAATTGAATCGTGAAAAATATAGATTGAATAGCAAAGGGGGAAGTTAAAAGAAAATAAACAGTAAGATACTGTCTATGCTTTCTTTAACAAAAATTATGAATTTTATTGAAGCGCAAAAAAACGTAAGAAATATTGAAGGTTTTTCTTGCAGGGCATGTAATGAATGCAACGGCATTGTTTGTCGTGGAGAAATCCCTGGAGTAGGCGGAAAAGGATCCGGATCCGGATTTATAAGAAATTATAATAAAATAAAAGAAGTTTTATTGAATATGGACACTTTGTATACTCCTAAAGAAGTAGATACTTCCATCGAATTGTTTGGAAAAACTTTTGAACTCCCTGTTTTTGCTGCTCCTATCGGAGGGCTCTATACAATCTACGGCGATAAACTGACAGATTACGAATATTCCAAATATATTTTACAAGGATGCAAATTAGGTGGAGGTGCCGGATTCTTGGGTGATGGTGTGAAAGAAGAACATTTTGAAGGACCGATTGAAGCGCTCAGAGAAGTTGAAGGTGTAGGAGTACCGACTATCAAGCCTTGGGAAAACGAAGAAATAATTCATAAATTAGACCGCGCTGCTGAAACCATGGCAATGGCTGTAGCGATGGATGTCGACGCTGCCGGTTTATCGATTTTGGCCCTTGAAGGGAAACCGGTGAGTCCAAAATCTGAAGTGGATTTAAAGGCGTATGTCGAATATGCAAAAATGCCATTTATAGTGAAAGGTATCATGACAGTCAAGGGCGCGTTGAAGGCGCTTGATGCAGGGGCATACGGTATTGTAGTTTCCAACCACGGCGGCAGAGTATTGGATTATACACCAGCCACTATAGAAGTTTTACCAGAAATAGCGAAGGCTGTTAATGGCAGAATGAAAATATTTATCGACGGTGGAATTAGAAGCGGTCATGATGTGCTGAAAGTTTTGGCGTTGGGTGCAGATGCTGTGATGATAGGAAGACCATATGCTGTTGCAGCTTACGGCGGAGGAACTGAGGCTGTCAAGTCGTACACTAAGCAAATAGGAAAAGAATTGAAAGATGCGATGATTATGACAGGATGCAATAGTTTAAAAGATATCGATGAAAATGTTATTTATCGTGGTGAATCTTGATCGGCTCAAGTGTACTGAATTTGTTGGATTATGATGAATACATCAACGAGAGGCTTAATTCTTTGAAAAATGGATTTAATTTTAACGATGTTTACATTTTTTTTAGAAACACATTTAAGAATCGAGATATGTATTCGTACCATTCCAATGAATTTGATACTGAAAATAAAATTTTTAAAAAATATATGGCTATGATAAAGGATAGAAAAATAGAGCTTGAAAAAACTGATTACAGTTTTCATAATTTCAGTTATCAGATAATTGATGATCCTTCACTTTTTGTTTTTAAGCAATCAAAATTTGAAATTTACATTCTATTTAAAAACACGTCGAAGTATAATGAAAATGCTTATGGATTTTTAATTTTTTCTGTAAAAAAAGAGAAAAATATAAATGAAGTGAAAAAACACATTACCAATAATCATCATTTGGAAATATTTTTAGAAGAAATAAATAATTTCAAATATCAATTAATAAATTATAATAAAGTATTTGATTCTATCGATCAATTTACTGAAATATTAAAAATAAAATATAGTTACATGCCTTATCATATGAACAATGTAGCAAATTTAGCACTTGAAATGGCTAGCATGCTTGAACTTACTTCGGTTGAAAAAATAAATATTTATTTTGCCTCGATAATTCACGATGTCGGCAAGATTTATATTCCAGCAGAGATCTTGAATAAAAAAGATAAATTGACAGATGAAGAATTTGAGGTTGTTAAAACTCATTCAGAGATGAGTTGTCAAATCGCCACAAATATATTTTCTGGAATAGATGCTTTAGAAGAAGTACCGAAATATACGAGATATCACCATGAAAGGTTCGATGGTAAGGGGTATCCCGATGGTTTAAAGGAAGATGAAATTCCATATCTCAGCCAAATCATAGGTATCTGTGATGCCGTTGACGCTATGCGTTCAAACAAACCTTATGCTGGAGCCGGAACTTTTGAAAATATTGTAGCAGAACTAAAGAGATGTTCAGGGACTCAATTCAATCCAAAATTGGTGCCGGTGATGATCGATGTATTGAGGGAAGTTTATGATAATAAATATTATATCGATATAAATTTATTGAAATATATTCCAAATACTTCTTTGAATTTCATCAATAAACAAACAGGGCAGCATCATACGATTCTGGGTAGTTTGAATCATTTTTCAAATTCTCTGAAATTTGCTTTTGAAGACAAAAATATGATAAAAGAATTTGATTCACTAGAGTCTATCAAGGAAGCAAAAATCAGCTATGTTTATCTTGAAAATTTATACGAGTACCAAGTTCAGCTAGATGGCATAGAGGACAATCAAATTGAAATTTCGAATCTCATCAATATACCTAGTGATCAACTGTTTTCAGTAAATTGGATTAATCGTGGGGAGTTGATTTTGGAAATGAAGAGTATTCCAGTTACGATTTTTAGAATAGGAGCCAAGGGACTTGGATTTATAGTTGATTCGGGTATAGGAAGTCAAATATTAAAACATAAAGTAGAAATCGGGAATATGCGATTTAAACTAGAAGTGGAATCGATGAGTGAAGTTTTTAATGTCAACATTCGAATCATCAGACATTATCTTTTTAACGATGACTATCGGTTTATAGCTGAATATGAAAATATACCTGAAAATGAAAGAGATTCACTATATAAATATTTATTTAAGAAACAGATTAGAGAAAAAATGATCATAGAAAAAAGGTCTTAGCTATTTTGCTAAGGCCTGTTCTATAAGTTGAATAATATTTTCTTTAAAAGTAGTGGTATCTGAGGTTTTTCTTTTTTTGATATGTGTATAGATTTTATGTTTTCTTCTCATTTCTTGATTTAAATGCCTTTGATTTAATAATTTGTCTATATTTTCATTTGTAATTATCAGTCCATTTTGAGTAATTATATTTGAATTCTTTGCAAGTCCCATTGCTGCCAATCCGTAGTCCTGAGTAACGATAATATCTTCGTTTTGACTATGATTGACGATGTAGAAATCGGCACTGTCTCTTGAAATATCTACAGTTATTATCGTAGCATAATCATTCTCGATGTGATGTGCGTAATTTTTGACGATAATTACTTCTAAATTATATTGTTTTGCAATACTGATTGTATCTTCTATGACTGGACAGCCATCAGCATCAATAAATATTTTCATTTTATCACCCATATCATTATAACAAAAAAAATTGAAGTAGAAAGTTATAATGGTATACTTATATAAAAAGTTAGGAGAATCTATATGGACTTGGGAACTTTAGGATATGATGCATTTATGTTTTATTTTGAAAAAAGAGGACTAGATAAACTCAGAAAAAAAATACTCTCTGATGTTCACGGTGACGTTTTGGAATTAGGTCCTGGAACTGGAGTCAACCTGAAATACTATGATAAGAATTCGATAAATTCATTGACCTATCTTGATATACAATTCAAAAAGAGTTTAGAAGAAAAAGCCAAGAGAATATGCCCCAAAATCCAAATGGTGGAAGGAGATGCTCAGAAACTACACTTTGAAGACAAAAGCTTTGACAGCGTAGTTTTCACTCTGGTATTTTGTAGCGTCGGAGATGTAATTGAGGGTTTGAATGAAGTTAAACGGGTTTTAAAAGATGATGGGAAAATTTATTTCATAGAACATGTAGAGCCAGAGGGTGGATGGATGAAGAAGCTTTTCAATAAAGCCAATCCTTCGTGGAAATCTTTTACCGGCGGCTGCAATTTAAATAGGGATACAATGGTGAGATTTGAAGATGTG
>DAOURC010000151.1 GCA_030625285.1 Eubacteriales bacterium | reverse complement strand
AATGTCAACAATCTGGACATTCTGCCATTTCCATCGTTAAATGGATGAATGCAAAGAAAATCTAAAATAAACGTACCTGTCAATATGAGTGGTTCTATTTCATCTGTACTTATTGAATCATTTAGCAATTCACATAGCTCTTCCATCGCTCCTTTGGTTGCATAAGCAGAGACGGGCTTGAACCTAATGAATTTTTCTCCGTTTGGCAATTCTTCACTTATTATATTATCTTGATTTTTCCAAACTCCACTTTGAGTTGATATATATTTGTATAGGTCGCGATGCAATTGCAGTATTATATTGGAATTGATTGGTATTCCATCGTATGATGTATGAACTGTATTCAAAACATCCTTATATCCTGCTATTTCTCCCTCGGATCTGTTTTTTAAGTCTGTGTTGTCATTCATAATAACTTTCAGTCTTTGATCAGTTATAACAATTCCTTCTATACTATTTGAAGCCTTTGTACTTTGTACAATCGCTACTTCTTTTAGCTTTTCTAATATTTGAGGTGATTGTTTTATATATAAATCTTGTTTTCCTTTATACTCATTTATTTTTCCGATTAGCTTAACTATGTTCATTGGCACACTTGCTTGTCTCAATTTTTCATTTTTGAACGAATTCATAATCAGAGTCACCTTTCTACAATATATTCTTTTAATGGTTATTTGAATACGTTTATTGTATCATGAATATATTCTTTTTGCTATAAACATATTCATTTGACTACTGTTTGAATATGTTTGATGATGGCTAGTGAATCGCTTGATGTAATTTATCTTTTTTGAAATATAGTGATTTTAAATAATTATGTTAAAAAAATATTCAAATAGGGTATCTATAAAGGGCCTACAAAAAACCGGGGGGGAGTTCTAATGAAGATATCATTTGGTGTGATAACTAAAGATTTAATGGAAACGGATTCGATAGATAAATTTTTGGACAATGCAGAGAAATACTTCCATCCGATATATAGCGTAATAATTACATATTCTAGAAATATCGATAAAGAGGTAATCGAGAAGTTGAAGAAGAGGGTAAATGTAGAAATCATAAAAATCAACGATATAGATGGAATGTGTCACCAATTGAATGATATGGGGATGTCTGAGGAGTCTATTAAGAATCTGCTTAATTGCAAGACCGTAGATGAAAGCGGGATGGTTCCATATGGGAAGAACAGAAATAATGTGGTAATGAAAGGGATGCTGACCGGGGTGGATGTGCTGGTTTTTATAGATACGGATGTCTATCCTGAACTGTTGGTTCAAAGAGATGAATATGTGGAGAAAATAGAAATAGATTTTATCGGCAGGCATTTGGAGTACCTAAGGCGTGACGATGTAGCTATGACCACTAGTGACTATTCCGGATATTATATTATTCCGCCCATCGACTTTGATGGCATGGATCAATTGTTTATGGGGATTCAGAAAAAAGCGTCTTATGAATATATAATGAATCACGATCTTCACAATTGTTTCATTCCTGATAACTTTTCAGATCGGGAACCTTTTGAAACAGACAAAATTCTAGGTGGAAACGTCGCGATAAAATTGAGCATATTCGAGAAAATCCTCCCGTTTTTTTCATCGTCGTATGTGGTTGGCGGTGAAAGATACTTGACTAGAGGGGAAGATACTCTAATGGGAATCGAGATAAGTAAAATAAAAAACCGTAGATGCATGGATATAGATACCAGGATATTTCATGATACTTATTCCAATTATCCTTTGGTTCCGGATATTTTAAATGATGAAGATATTAAAGATAGATTTTTTTATGCTTGTATGGGATGGATAGGAAGGAATCCGTTTCTAAACTGGATTCACAAAAGAGATGTAGAAAAATGTAGAATCGAGCAAAGAGAAGCTCTGAGGATGGGGGCGAAGGCGGCGGCTGAGTATTTAGACGACGATAGGTTTTTAATGCTAGAAGAGGCGCTGGAAATCTCATATGACAGATTGGATGAAGTTATAGATGAATACAAGAAATTGGCTAGGAGTTGGAAAGAATTTATTGAGCGGAGGAGAAGCGATGAAAATATTGATTGTTAACCATTTTCCTTTAGAGGGATCAGGAAGTGGAGTTTACACACATAACTTGGCAAAAGAACTGAGTGATATGGGTCATGAAGTAAGGGTGATTTTTCCAGAACATACAAACGTGGAATACGAAGGGTTTATATCGAGGACGATTTTATTCAACAACGGATACAATGAAGAGTATGACTTGGATTTCAATTTTCCTTGTTTTACATCTCACCCCAGAAGCAACAACACTTTTTATAAATTAAGCGAGTGTCAGATCAAGCAGTATATCGAGGCGTTTGAAAAGGTTGTCTTTGAAGAAATCGAGCAGTTCAAACCGGATATAATTCACGCTCAGCATTTGTGGATAACGCCGTATGTTGCATCTAAAACCGATGTTCCGTATGTTGTCACTGCTCATGGAACTGATTTGAAGGGATTTGTCAAAGACGATAGATATCATATCTATGCGTTGGAAGGTGCTGAAAAGGCCAGTAAGATCATAACTATTTCAAAGCAGGTGGATAAAGAAGTATCGGAGTTGTATGGAGTGGATGATGATAAAAAGCAAATGGTCATGAATGGATATGATGAGGATTTATTCTTGCCGCTGGATATCGATAGAAATGAAATTTTAAAAGAATTCGGAATAGATACCGATTATAAAAAAATTGTTTCTTTCGCAGGAAAATTGACTCATTTCAAAGGGGTCGATGTGCTTCTGAAAGCGGCTAAAATCTATGAGAGGGATACGGATGAAGAAGTTGCAACTATTATCGCCGGCAATGGAGAGCTGTATGAAGAACTCAATCTATTGAAAGAAAAGCTTGAACTCAACAATATTTACTTTCTAGGGCACATAAATCAAAAGCAATTGGTTAAGCTTTTCAACATTGCCGATGTGAGCACCGTTCCATCGAGAACAGAACCTTTTGGACTTGTCGCAATTGAAGCCCTCGCCTGCGGAACTCCTGTAGTAGGCACGAATCAAGGTGGGCTTCCCGATTTCATCACCAGCGATGTAGGCAGGCTGGTCGATGTAGGCGATGATATGGAACTCGCCTATGCGATAATAGATGAACTTATTCGCAGTGATAAGGAGCAGAGGTCTAAAGGATGCTATAAATATGCAAAGGAAAACTTTTCTTGGAAACATTCCATAGTTGAAGTAGAAGATATTTATAAAAAAATATTGGGCGTATAGGGGGATTTTATGAATATATCAGTAGTGATTCCGACGTATTGGAGCAGGAAAAAGGAAATGCCTTGGGTAGAGGGTGATGTTGTCGATGATCATCCTACTCCGCTCGATGGTGAGGATACATTGGGGAGAACGCTAGAGAGCATGAAAATGCTTAATAATACACAATTCAAACTCATCATCCCTGTTTGTCCTACTGCGGATGAGATTGAA
>DAOURC010000056.1 GCA_030625285.1 Eubacteriales bacterium | reverse complement strand
ACAGGGATCAAGAGGATTATGGTTAGAACCTTGGGACAACTTCATTATTTTAAAGAATTTTATAAGATTGAAACTGATTTCAGGTAAAATCGGTATGATATTATCGTTCAATTCATATGCCTCTGATATCGAATAGAAATCTCCATAATAAATACTACCTACTTTGGATGCATCTATTGCCAAAAGCTGATCTATTGAATTTACTTCGACACTGAACAATTTATTTGCAGCTTCATTTTCAGTATCAACACTTGGAATTGTTAAATCATCAACTTGTATATTTTCAAATCTAGAATTCCTTACTTCGTCGATTTTTTCGATTCCTTCTCTTCTAAGCTTATTTAAGTCTGACTTTCTTATAAAGATATCACCTTCAATATAGCATTCAAAATTATTGAGATAATATACAGTGTCACCCAATTTTGATAATTGCTTAAAAACATCGTCTTTTGACAACACTATATTATTGGAAACTTGTGAAATATCTTCTTTGACAACAGAAACCTTTTGCCCTTTCGACATCAATTCCATTTTAGTCAATCCATCTTCATTTGCATAAAAAGAGATGTTTAGAGGAACGATCTGCAAATTCTTGTTGAGCTCTTCATCTATCTCCTTTATCATCTTTGTATCATAAGTAAGATGAAGTATTTCCCCTTTTTTGAAAATCGACTTTGTAGTGACTTTATATCTGTTTTTACTTATTATTTTTTCAATCCTGCCGCCAATGCTTTTATCACTTCTGAAAATTTTTATTTCATCGCCTACATTAAGTGTTCTTTCTGTATTGACGGTTAAAAAATTGTTTGCGAATTCATCAACCGTACCTATGACAATCCCATGATTTTCTGGAGAATTGTAATTCATGAATTCACTGTCGTTGGTTTTGAAAATTCTTCCTTTAGTGTATTCTCTATTGAATATCGATTCAGAGCTGAATTTGACAGGTTCATTCATCAACGAATTATGATACTCGCGAGCAGTTGCAAATGCATAATATTTACTCTTCATCCTGCCCTCTATCTTTAGGCTTTCTATTCCTATTTCGCTAAGCTTTTGAATATCATCCAACGTCTTCATATCTTTAGGGCTGAGCAAATAGTTCCCTGCATTTATATCCACCAATTGATTGTCCTTGTTGTAAAGTTCATACTTTTGTCTGCATGGCTGCGCACAGGCTCCTCTATTTCCAGAACGTCCACCTATCAACGAACTCATCAAACACTGCCCAGAATATGAAATGCAATGTGCTCCATGAACAAACACTTCTACATCTATTCCTTCATCTACAACATTTTTAATTTCCTCTAACGTATTTTCTCTCGCCAAAACAACTCTTTTCACACCCAACTCATTGACAAGTTTCGAGCCAAATAAACTGTGTATGCTCATCTGAGTGCTTGCATGCATTTCCAACTCTTTAAAATTCAACTTGCAAAATTCAATCAGTCCCAAATCTTGAATAATGACACCGTCCACATGAATATTGTTGAGATACTTGATATGTTCGAAGACCTTATCCATTTCTTCATTAAAAATAATTGTATTTACTGTTACATATACTTTTTTATCATATATATGAGCTTTTTCCACGACGTCTAGCAACTCTTCATCCGTAAAATTCCCAGCTGATTTCCTAGCGCCAAAATCAATGCCCGATAAATAAAAAGCATCTGCTCCGCCTTTTAATGCCGCATAAAATTTTTCCATATCTCCTGCAGGAGATAACAATTCGATTTTTTTCATATTTTTAAACTCCTAAAAAAATAAGTAGCAATGTACATCACTACTTATTATAAACATTTATTTTATTATTTTTCAAACTCTTCTAAAAATTGTTCGAATTCATTTTTTGTATTTTGAAGCTCTTCTTCTTTATCTGTCAATTTTCTCTGAAGATAAAAAATCTTTTCATTCGCTTCGCCGACCAAAATCTTATTCATATTATTCTCTTTTTCCAATAATTCTAAATTGTTTTCAAGTTCATTATTCTCAAAGAAATTCTGCTGCTTGTTTTTCAAATTATGAACCTCTTGTTCCCTATCATCTAATTTATCCTGAAGATATTGAGTTTTTTCATTTGCTTCATCAATTACTGATTGTTTTAAATGATTTTCATCTTCTAATGACTTCAGGCGGTCTTCGAGTTCACTATTATCCAATAAATTTTGTCTCTCATTTTGTAGATTCAAAAGCTCTTCTTTTTGATCAGCTAGTTTACTTTGCAAGTAAATGATTTTTTCATTCGACTCATCGATTATCAACAAACTTTTATCATGCTCGTCCTCTAGCATTTTTAAACTGTTTTCAAGTTCGCTGTTATTGCTTTCCAAAAGATTCTGTTGCTCTTTTTTCAAGTTTTGAATCTCTTCCTCTTTGTCTGTTAATTTTCTTTGAAGAAAAAAGACATTTTCATTTGATTTTTCCAACATTCCCTGGCTGTTTTGCAATTCATTTCTTAAATTTTTGATCTGTTTTTCCATCAACTCCAAAGCATTGTTGCGAGTTTGAACTCTTTTACTGTCATTGATTATATCTTTAAACTTAATGAATTCATCCGCTATGTTCATAGCCGACAATACAGAAACCATTGAAGGATTTAAACTATTTGTCTTTTTCTTAATATCACGAATCTGTCTGTCAACCATTTCTGCAACTGTTAGTACATGCATTTCATCATCATCAGAAATAACATTATACGCATTACCATCAATTATTACGCTAATTCTATTTTTTTCCATTGATTGACACTCCTTTATTTTTTACCTTCTGATTGCTTCTAGTTTTTCTTCTAAATTCCTTAGAATTTTATCATATGGCTTTTGAACTTCCTCATATGTCAAAGTTCGATCCTCCGCTCTAAATATCATATTATAGGCTACACTCTTATAATTTTGTTTTATCTGAGCACCCCTATAAATATCGAATAATTTCACATCTACTAGATTCTTACCACCATTTGATTTGATTATATCAATAATTTCAGCATTAGTAACTTCTTCTTTTATTAGAATTGCTATATCTCTCTCAATAGAAGGATATTTTGGAACTGGATTATACAACTTCTCAAGATTTGCATTTTCAACAATTTCTTCAAAGTCTAATTCAGCGGCAACAACTCTATTTCCCATGCCGTAATTATCCAAAACATTCGGATGAATTTCTCCTACGACTCCTATCATTATATCATTAGTGTACACCTTTGTTAATCGTCCAGGATGATAAGTTAATATATCATTTGTTTTTCCAAATTTAACATTTTCAATTCCTAAGTGTTTCAATAACAATTCAACGATTCCTTTAACCAAAAAGAAATCCACTTTTTCACCATAAGCTCCGATGCATATCGATTTTTTTTCTATAGGTAAATCTACTACAGGGATTGATTTTGCAATGAATGTGTTTCCCAGCTCAAATGCCAGCATCTCACCATTTCCATTGTTTTTATTTCTAGTCAGAACCTCAAGCATGTTAGGCAATAACGTTGTTCGCATTGCTGAATATTCTTCACCTAGCGGATTGATCAAGCGAACAAATTTATTTAAAGTTTCATCTTCACTTCTATTGATCTTTTCAACTGCAGTAGGCGACACAAAAGAATAAGTAGAGATTTCATATAGACCTTTCGCCACCAATAATTTTTTAACCTTGTTTTCGATCTTTTGTCTATAATTGAATTCTCCGTACTGAGTCCCACCCGGCAATGTAGTTGGAATATTGTCATATCCATACATTCTTGCAATTTCTTCTACAAGATCGATTTCTTCTGAAATATCCAATCTAAAAGACGGCACTTCGACTGTCAAATCGTCTTCATTCAATTCGACAACTTTAAATTCAAGTTTATCAAGCATTTTTTTCATATCGTCAGTTGAAACTTCAATTCCCAACATTCTCCTAATTTCAGAAGTTCTTAATTCAATATTTTTTGTAATTGGTGACTCTGGATAAATATCTAATACTCCATCTACAAGTTCTCCAATATTCATTTCTGAATAAAGTTCTATCATTCTGTTAACCGCTTTTCCAACTCTATCTGAATCGATTCCCTTTTCAAATCTTGCCGAAGATTCAGTTCTCAGTCCAAGATGCTTAGATGTCATCCTGATTGCAGTTTTATTGAAGTTTGCAACTTCAACAAAAATATTTTTTGTGTTTTCAGTAATCTCAGTATTCTCTCCACCCATGACACCAGCAATACCTATCGATTTTTTTGCACTCGCAATCACTAAATCATCATTTTTTAGTGTTCTCTCGACAGAATCCAATGTCATCATCTTCTCGCCATCTAGAGCTCTTCTGACGATTATTTTCTTATCGTCCACTAAATCTAGATCGAAAGGATGTATCGGCTGACCTATTTCCAACATAACATAATTTGTAACATCTACGATATTGTTGATAGGTCTAACTCCCGCTTGCATCAATCTGATCTGCATCCATTGTGGTGAAGGTTCGATATTGACATTGTTTATTACAAACCCTGCATATCTAGGACATAAATCTAAATCTTTCACTTCAATATCAATATGCTTTTTAATATCGTTTTCTTTGAAATCATTTTTATCATTCAATTGCTTTCTGTTTCTATTAAATGTCGCCCCCGTCTCTCTAGCCATACCTTCTATAGAAAGACAATCTGGTCTGTTAGGAGTAATCTCGAATTCAATGACAAAATCACCCAAATCCACGGCTTTAAATAACGGTGTTCCTATTTTATATTCACCTTCTAAAATATAAATGCCATCATCAAACGCCTTTGGTGTAACATTTTTATCGAATCCAAGTTCATCGAGAGAGCAAAGCATTCCATTTGAAACTTCTCCTCTTAATTTACCTTTTTTAATTTTCAAGCCATTGGCAAGCTTAGCTCCCACCTTCGCGACAGGCACATAATCTCCAACATTCACGTTTGTTGCTCCAGTAACTATTTGCGTTATCGATTCACCTATATCGACTTGTAAAACCACTAATTTGTCTGCATCTGGGTGTTTTGTTTGCTCTAAAACCTTTCCAATAACAATCTTTGTATTATTCTTCGAAAAGTCTTTGATGCCTTCTGTATTCGAACCCGAAAGAATCAATTTCTCTTCTAGGTGTTTAATATTTATATCATCTATTTCAATATGCTCGTTTAGCCATCTTACTGGTACTCTCATGATTTTCCTCCCTTATTAAAACTGTTTTATAAATCTAATATCATTTTCAAACAATAATCTGATATCATCAATTTCATACTTTAACATAGTAATACGATCAAGACCCATTCCAAAAGCAAAACCCGAATATTTCTTTGAATCGATATCACACTCTTCAAGCACATTCGGATGAACCATGCCGCAACCCAGTATTTCTATCCAACCTGTGTTGGAACAGAATTTGCAACCTTCTCCACCACACTTGAAACAACTTACATCAACTTCAGCACTCGGCTCAGTAAACGGGAAATAGTGAGGTCTGAATTTAGTCTTTGTATTCTCGCCAAAAAGTCTTTTTGCAAATAAATCCAGTGTTCCTTTTAAATCGGCCATTGTGACATTTTCATCGACAACCAATCCCTCTATCTGATGAAACATC
>DAOURC010000200.1 GCA_030625285.1 Eubacteriales bacterium | reverse complement strand
GGTAAGTTCAATGATGTTGAAAAAGCTTTATCGCATGCTAAAGAAATGATTTTAGATGGAGCTGATATCATAGATGTGGGCGGAGAGTCTACTCGTCCGGGGTCTTTATCAGTGGGTTTAGAAGAGGAATTGTTAAGGACGATACCTGTTGTCAAAGGAATTTCCAAGAATTTAGATACCTTGATTTCTATAGACAGTTATAAGGCAAAGGTTGCATATGAAGCATTAAATAATGGTGCGAATATCATCAACGATGTTTGGGGATTTCAAAAGGACACTGATATGGCAAAAATTGCAGCCGAGTTTCAGGTGCCGTCGATTTTAATGCATAATAAAATCGATACTGAATATGATATGGATATTATCGAGAGCATGAAATTATTTTTTGATAAATCGATTGAATTGGGATTGAAGAATGGATTGAAAGAAGAGAATATCATATTGGATCCGGGTATTGGTTTTGGAAAAACACCAGAGCAAAATGTGTATGTCATGAGTAGGTTGGATGAGATAAAAGCATTTGGCTTTCCTGTTTTACTTGGAACATCAAGAAAATCGATGATTGGAAAGATTCTTGACCTTCCAGCAGATGAAAGATTGGAAGGAACTTTAGGAACCAATTCATATGGTATTTTACTGGGTTGTGAAGTTATTAGAGTTCACGATGTAAAAGAGCACCTAAGGATGGTAAAAGTAATGGATTCCATAATAAGGGGTACAATTTAATGGATAAGATATTGATGAATGATATGATGTTCTATGCCTATCACGGTGTTTTGGAAGAAGAGAAAAGACTTGGGCAGAAATTCATAATCAGCATAGAGTTGATGGTAGAATTGAAAGCAGCCGGTCTAAGTGACGATGTTATAGATACGGTAAGTTATGCTGATGTTTATGAGGATGTAAAAGAAGTTGTGCACGGCAATAAATTCAACCTCATTGAAAAATTAGCTGAAGAAATCAGCAAGGTTGTTTTAATGAAATATTCTTCAGTAAATGAAATCAAGGTCAAGGTGCTAAAACCTGAAGCACCTGTAGATGGAATATATCATAGTTTTGGGGTGGAAGTATGCAGAAACAGATAGTGTATCTCGGCTTGGGCAGCAATATCGGCAACAAAATCGAATATTTAGATAGTGCCATAGAACATATTTCGAGAAATTCCAAAATTAAAATAACCAAAAAATCTTCTTATTATGAGACTGATCCTATGGGTTATGAGAATCAAGAAAGTTTTGTGAATTTGTGCCTTGAAATAGAGACTGATTTAAGTCCTGTTCAATTATTGGAAGAAACACAAAGAATTGAAAACACACTTGGAAGGACTAGAGAAGTTCATTGGGGTCCAAGGACAATTGATATCGATATTCTTTTGTATGGGAATTTAGTGATAAAGAACAGGATTTTGACTATTCCGCATGCAAGAATAACCGAAAGAGCATTTGTATTGATTCCATTACAGGAAATAAATAAAGCCATTGTTATTGACAATAAGAGAATTGATGAGTATTTAAGTGAAATCGAAGGACAAGGAGTTAAAAGAATAGAAAATGAGTAATATAATTTTAAATGGAAAAATAATAAAAAAAGTCAAGGTCAAAGATGTTGTTTTCGGCGGAGAGAAACCGGTTGTCATTGCGGGTTCGTGTTCGGTAGAATCGCGTGAACAGATTATTGAATTGGCAAAAAAATTAAAAGTAATCGGTGTGGATGTTTTAAGAGGTGGGGCTTTTAAACCGAGAACGAGTCCTTACTCTTTTCAAGGCTTGGGGGAAGAAGGACTCAAGTATTTGAAAGAAGCATCTGAAATAACAGGAATTCCAGTCGTATCCGAATTAATGGAAGCGTCAGATATCGAACTGTTATGCAAGTATGTCGATATAATTCAAATCGGTTCTAGAAATATGCATAACTATTCTTTGCTTAAAGCAGTCGGTGAATTGAATAAACCAGTGCTGTTGAAAAGAGGAATGAGCGCCACCATTAAAGAATGGATATTGGCAGCTGAATATATCGCTTATTATGGCAATAAGAATATTATTCTTTGTGAGCGCGGCATCAGAACATTTGACAACTATACTAGAAACACGCTAGATTTAGCGGCAGTTCCAATTATGAAAAAAGAGACTGGATTACCTGTAATAGTAGATCCGAGTCATGGTACGGGGATTAGAGAGCTGATTATGCCACTGTCGTTGGCGTCAATAGCGGTAGGAGCAGATGGAATTATGGTTGAAGTTCATGAGGATCCAGATAACGCTTTATCAGATGGAGAACAATCACTGAATATCGATCAATATAAAGATTTATTCAATAAAATTATTTATTGAGCACATCGGTTTGCGATGTGTTTTTTTATTTATGCAAAAACTTGTTAATTATAAAATTATTTGGGTAAAATTTTATTGGGAGGAGATAAAATGAAAAAATTTACAAGTTTAATATTGGCGGTATTACTTATTATGACTCTTAGCATGGGTGCTTTTGCTATGGATTCATATTTAATTGAGGAAG
>DAOURC010000189.1 GCA_030625285.1 Eubacteriales bacterium | reverse complement strand
TTTAACACCTGCATCTTTCAATGCTAAACGTGTAGGTTCTTGTGTTTTCTTAATTAAACTATCAACCAATTGCTCGAATTTAGCTCTAGTTAAATCGATATTCAAATGCAATGGTCCATTTTCGTTAGCAGTTATAAATGGTAAATTTATATTTGTTGAAACTGTAGTAGATAATTCTTTTTTAGCTTTTTCTGCAGCTTCTTTAAGTCTTTGCAAAGACATTTTGTCTTTTCTTAAATCTATGCCGTTTTCCTTTTGGAAGTTGTCTGCTAACCAGTTCATTACAACTTCATCAAAATCATCTCCACCAAGGTGGTTGTTTCCGTTTGTAGCTAGTACTTCAAATACTCCATCACCAATTTCTAAAATCGATACGTCGAAAGTACCGCCACCCAAATCAAATACTAAAATTTTATGAGAATGTTGAGATTTATCCAACCCATAAGATAATGAAGCAGCTGTCGGCTCATTGATAATTCTTTTAACCTCGAGTCCCGCTATTCTTCCAGCGTCCTTTGTTGCTTGTCTTTGAGCATCTGTGAAATACGCAGGAACTGTAATAACAGCTTCAGTAATTTTCTCTCCTAAATAACTTTCAGCATCCGTTTTAAGTTTACCTAAAATCATAGCTGAAATATCTTGAGGCGTATGTTTTTGTCCGTCGATTGTTGTTATCTCGTCAGTTCCCATATGTCTTTTAATAGAACTAATAGTTCTTTCAGGGTTTGTAATTGCTTGTCTTTTAGCAGTTTCCCCCACTAATCTTTCACCATTCTTTGTAAATGCAACTATTGAAGGTGTCGTTCTATTTCCTTCTGCGTTAGGAATAATAACTGGTTCTCCACCCTCTAAAACAGACACACATGAATTTGTTGTACCTAAATCAATACCTATAATTTTTCCCATTTTTAAAATCCTCCTAATTATTTTTTTTAGAAACTTTAACCATAGATGGTCTAATTACCTTATCGTTTAATTTATAACCTACTTGAAACTCATCAATAACTATGTCATCTTCGACATCATCATTCTCTTCCGTCATGACTGCATGATGTAAATTCGGATCAAATATTTCGCCTTTAGCGTTGATAGCTTCAACACCATTTTTCTTTAAAAACTCATCAAAATTAGTTTTTATTAAATTGACACCTTCTACAACAGCTTTATGATTGTCGGCATCTTCTATTGAATGTAATGCTCTTTCAATATTATCGATAACCGGCAACAACTCCACCATAAGTTTTTCATTAGCGTATTTATAAATATCATTTTTTTCTTTCTCAGTACGCTTTTTAAAATTCATGAATTCAGCATTCAGCCTTAAGAATTTATCATTTGTTGTATTGTATTTTTCTTCCCAGCTTATTTCTTCTGCTATCGGTTGTTTTTCTTCAACGACTTCTTCTTGGTTCTCTTCAACGACTTCTTCTTGGTTTTCTTCAATGACATCTTCTTGGTTTTCTTCAATGACATCTTCTTTAATATTTTCTTTGTCTTTCATATAATCCACCTTTCATTATAGATATATCCCTGAGAATATATCTGATAAAGTATTCCTAGTATACTCTACAACAGAAATAATCCCTCTATAATCCATTCTTTTTGGTCCTATTACTACTATCTTTCCAAGGTCTTTAGATCGATAGCGATAAGCAGTTGTAATTACGCTACATTCATTGAGCTCAGTAATTTTATTTTCATCACCGATTTTAATAAAAATACCTTCGCTTTGAATATCGTCAAACAATTCATTAAGAATTTCTTTTCTTTCAAACAACCTATACATTTTTCTGGCTTTTTCAGAATTTGAAAACTCAGGAACAGTTAAAAAATTCTCAAACCCATCAATATAGAACTCGTTATCCTCAATGTTTTTAAGTGAATCCCTCAATATCGGCACAAGGTAATCAATTACATTTCCATACTGTTTTAAATCATATTTCAACCTGCTGATTTTCTTGATATCTATATCTTCAATCGTTGATCCTTCTAAATTTCTCACTAAGGAATTAGATATCAAATCCAATATATCTTGATTAGTTCCAGAAAAAGACAATGTAATGCTCTTAACCACTTCATTATCCGACACCAATATCAATAAGACCTTGGCATCGCTAATCTTAATTAACTTTAAATTGCTTAAAGCTCTTTTCTTAAAGCCTGGATATGACGCAACTATAGCAAGACCGGTCATTTCAGCTAAAAGGTGCGCTGCTTTTTCGACAATTTCTTCAGCTTTGATTTTTCCACTTAATAATAGATTTCTTATTAAAACTCTCTGCTCTGCATCCAAAAGTTTATCGGCAGCTAAACTATCGACATATAATCTATAGCCTAAATCAGAAGGAACACGCCCAGCTGATGTATGCGGCTGATAGATATAGCCAAGTTCTTCTAAATCCGCCATCTCATTTCTAATAGTAGCAGAACTGATAGCCAAAGTAGGATTCTTAGAAATCGTTCTAGAACCTACCGGCATTCCATTGTTGATGAAGTCATCAATTATCAATTGCAGAATTTGTAATTGTCTAGTATTTAACATATCAGCACCTCTTGTTAGCACTCTCTTCGTTCGAGTGCCAAGCCTATGAATAATATACTCTCATAAGGAATCATTGTCAAGTTCTCATTAAGAAAAAAGCAAAAAAAACCTATCCGATATATCGAACAGGTTATATTCGTCATTATCCATGTATCAAAAAACAGGCGCCAGATTGAATATGCATTGAAGTATCAATGCAGTCCTTATGGTAACTTCTTCTTC
>DAOURC010000008.1 GCA_030625285.1 Eubacteriales bacterium | reverse complement strand
CGAGTTGGCTAAGGGGCACGCCTGGAAAGCGTGTAAGACCGCAAGGTCCCGCGGGTTCAAGTCCCGCTCTCTCTGCCAGATTAAATTGAATAAGTGTGTCGTGCTAGATGGGGAGGTAGCGGTGCCCTGTAACCTGCAATCCGCTATAGCAGGATTGAACGCCTTATTGAGGTAAGCATGTGTCAAGCTGCCCCAAGCAAGTGATGATGATAATTGGGTCCTACGCAATGGAAATTTGTGAACCCCGTCAGATCCGGAAGGAAGCAGCGGTAAGCAAAACCTTTCATGTGCCGTAGGTCTGCCTGATTTGAGTTAACTACTTGGGTAACGTTGGTATATGTTTATCGATTAAGGTGCACGACCTTAATTATAAAAAAAAATCACTTAATAAGTGATTTTTCTTTTATATTGTAGTTGATAAGATATATAATATTCATAGATAGAAAACAATCATGGAGGATATAATGAGCTATTTAGCACTTTATCGAAAGTACAGACCAAACAATTTCAATGAAATAGTCGGACAATCAGAGATAACTGAAATTTTAAAAAACCAGATAATAAACGGTAAATTTGGCCATGCGTATTTATTCTCTGGAATAAGGGGAACAGGAAAGACATCGACCGCTAAAATACTTGCAAAAACAGTAAATTGTCTTAATTTGCATGATGGAAATCCATGTAACGAATGTGAGATTTGTAAAGAAATAAATAATGAAAGTTTTATGGATGTTATAGAAATCGATGCTGCATCAAATAATGGTGTCGACAATATAAGAGAATTAAGAGAGCACTCAAAATACCTACCATCGAAAGGCAAGTATAAAGTATATATAATCGACGAGGTGCAAATGCTTTCTACTGGAGCTTTTAACGCACTACTTAAAACGCTTGAAGAACCATCTGAGCATGTTATGTTTATCCTGGCTACAACGGAACCTGAAAAGATTCCAGTGACTATTCTATCTCGTTGTCAAAGATATGACTTCAAAAGAGTTAGATTGGTAGATATGATTGATAGGATGAAATTTATATTAAATGATATTGATGTTACTTGTGATGAAGAAGTCTTAGAACAGATTGCAATAAAAAGTGATGGTGCCATGAGAGATGCACTGAGCTTATTAGAAAAAGTGGTATCAAAATCCGAGGGGCACATTTCTCTCGAATCGGCTACAAAAACTTTAGGAATTGTTGAATTCAATGATCTTATGAAAATTATGACTTCCATTGTTAACGACCATATAGATGAAGCTTTGATAGTTCTCAACAATATGCTTTCCTGTGGAATTTCTGTCAGCAGTATTTTTAATCAATTATTAGAATTTTTGCGAAATATTACATTGGCGAATGTCTTTGGTGAAACGAATGAGATAATTGAGTTGTCGGTTGAAAGACAAGAAGTTTTAATAAATGAATTTAAAGGTGTCAAATTGATGACTTTACAGCAGACTATTGATATATTGAATCAAGGAATAGGAAAATTGAAATATGCAGCAAATCCGAGGTTGAATTTAGAATTATCACTTATCGCAATAAGTCTTTTATTCAACAACGAAAGCAGTGTACAAGAAGTTGAAAAGCCAATTTCAAAACCTGCTGTTGTAGAAGCTAAAAAAGATATTCAAATTATTGAAACAAACGATAGAAGTACTGAAAAACAAGAAATTATTTCCCGGGTAATAGATGAAAATAATGGGGATATATTTGATCAATGGAATCAGATATTGGCGAAGGTTAATCAAAAAAAGAAGATAGTTCATGCCTTTTTGATTGAAGGAGTTCTAAAAAAAGTTGAAGATATGAAAATAACGATCGAGTATCAAATCGGTTATGAATTTCATATGGAAAATGTTATGCAGCAAGACAATAAAAATACAATCGAAAAAATTATTTTAGAACATACGGGTAAAAGATATTCAGTCGATGCTATTATGAAAGAAGAAAAAATTGTCGAGAAAGACAATGTAGAAAAAATAAAAAATTTTCTTGGAAAAGAATTTGAAGAAATTTTAGAAATTAAATAGGAGGAACTAAAAATGGCAAAAGGAAAAAAGATGGCTATGCCGGGAAATATGAATAACATGATGAAACAAATGCAGAAGATGCAAAAGGATATGGCTAAAATGCAGGATGAAGTAGAAAATAAAACTTTTGAAGCTTCTGTTGGCGGTGGTGCTGTATTAGTAAAGGTTAATGGAAAGAAAGAATTGTTGGAAGTTAAACTTGATGAATCAGTTGTCGATACTGATGATATTGAAATGTTGCAAGATTTGATTATTGCAGCAGTCAACCAAGCAAACAAAACTGCCGACGAAACTGTAAATAAGGAAATGTCAAAAGTAACTGGTGGAATGAATATACCAGGTTTACTATAGGGGTTAAGATGATAAATTTTCCTGAATCTATGAATTCGCTGATAGATCAACTGGCAAGACTACCTGGTATTGGGCGAAAAACAGCTCAGAGGTTGGCTTTCTATATAATCAATATGAATAACGAAGATGTCAAAAGAATGGCGAACTCAATTATTAACGCTAAAGAAAATACACATTATTGTAAGAAATGCTTTCATTTAACGGATCAAGAATACTGTTATATCTGCCAGAATTCAAAAAGAGATGAATCTACAATTTGTATTGTGGATTCTCCTAAAGATCTTTTGGCGATAGAGAGAACAAAAGAATATAAAGGGCTATATCATGTGCTTCACGGAAGCCTATCTCCATTAGATGGGATAGGACCAGATGATATTAAAATTAAAGAACTGATTACCAGATTGGGAACAGAAGATATCCAAGAATTGATTTTAGCAAATAGTCCTACAATTGAAGGAGAAGCTACAGCTGTATATTTATCAAAACTACTTTCAACGTTCGGTATAAAAATTACAAGAATTGCACATGGAGTACCTGTTGGTGGAGACATAGAATTTGCAGATGAGATTACTATCATAAAAGCTCTTGAGAGTCGGCATGAATTATAATTTGTAAATTGTCAGAAAATTTGGTTTAATGTAAGTAGAACCAAAGACGGGAGGGAATGAGAATGAGCATATTAAATGTAAAAAAAAGAACAGAGATTGGAAAGAATAAAGTAAACAAATTGAGAGATGAAGGTGTTATTCCAGGAGTCATTTATGGACATGGTGCTGAAACTTTGCATATATCTTTATCAACTAAAGATATTGAGAAATTTTTAGAATCTAATGCAGTTGGAGCAAAAACTGAATTGAAAATTGGAAGAAAGAAACAAGCTGCAGTTCTTAAAGACGTTCAAAGGAACCCAGTCACTCGATTTGTTGAACATGTCGATTTTCAGATGTTGAAAGCTGGAGAGGCAATAAAAATTCAAATTCCAATTCATTTAATCAACAAAGAAAGTATAGAAGACAAAAGAACAGTAGTTCAACAGACTATGCATGATGTTGAAATAACAGCGTTGCCGAAAAATTTAATCGACTCAATAACTATTGATGTCGAAGGTAAAGTGGCAGGCGAACAAATTGTTGTAGCTGATCTTGAAGCACTTCTTCCTAAAGGTGTAGAAATTAATGATGAAGCAGATAAAATAGTTGTTTCAGTAATTGGAAAATCTGAAACATCAGATAGTGAAGAGGAAGAAGAAACAACTACAATAGAAGAACAACTAGAAATTTTATAAGAATCGAGCCTATACGGCTCTTTTTTTTTGTGTACATAATGGAAATTTATAGAATATATATTTATTATATCCATTTCGTGAGTATAATTATTTTAAGGTGATTAGATGAATCGAATTATTGTTGGTGATTTTAAAAGTATTAATAAGATTGAAAAATTGATTTATAGGGAAAAATACAACTTTGGAGTATTTGTAGATTTCAATTCTATGAATATTATTGATTTTAAGATTGATGAGTATGATCAAATTATTATTTTCATTGACGATATTGAAATCTTAAAAAGAGAAAATGTTTTCATCCAGAATAATAAATTGAAAATAATTTTGTGGGTTAAAGGAAAATCAATAAAACCATATATAAATTTTCTTAAAAATCAAGGATATCAAATAATAAAAGAGTTGAAGTACTTAGATGATAATCAAAATATTCATATAGAGAAGTCGTTTGATGAGAGTAAAAAAATCATAGGAGTTAGTGGCAGTTTCGAATTTGCCATTCTATTGACAGAAGCAATGAGCTATGAGAAAAACATTTTATTTATCGACGGTGATTCTATCAATTGTTTTTCTGATAAAAGACTCAAAGTAAATTTAAAGGATGAAAAAATATATATTAATGAAATGTATAGTTTTGAAAAAGTAAACGCTAAGAATAAGTACAGAAAATTTCATTTAGTTTCTTTCCCAGGTGGTTATATAAACGATGAAAATCTGATGTTAGAGGATTTTATAAACAAGTGCAGAGAGGATTTTGAGTTTCTCATTGTCTATTTTGATGAAAAACGATGCGATAGCAAACTGGGGAAATTATTTAGTCATGTAATTGTTGCAAATAAAATATCATATGAAAATATTATAAATGTGAACAATGGTTCAAAAAAGTTTAATAGGTGTAGTTATGTAGGGATTAAAAACAAGTCATTCATTGGAGACTATTTTTTTCTTAAGGATAATTTGCTTTTGGATAAATATGTAGTACTCAATAAAAAACACTTTTTAACGGATGGTAAATTGCTCAGATGGATTGATCTAAAAGATATGAATAAAAAAATGATAGGAGAGTACAAAAAAACATTTAATAAAATAGTGGAGAGGCGGTGATTGCATGAAAGAGATAAGCATTGAGAAAATTGCAAGTGAAATGTTGGAAAGTGATTTAGGATTTATGAAGGAAATTGAAACGACAAAAAATTATGATCAATTTTATAAGAAAATTATTGAAAGTGAAATGTTAAATAATCAAACGGAAATTGATTATATTGCAAAAGCGCTTTTTAATCATATGTTTGGATATGGAATACTACAAGACCTCATAGAAGATGAAGAAATTAGCGACATTAACATTACTCGATACGATAATATTATTTTTAAAAAAAGAGGTAACCATTATAAAAGCGATGTTCAGTTTAGAAATGTAAATGAATTTCTATCTTATTGCAAATTAATAATATTGAGAAATGGAGGAAAATTAAATAGTACACACAACCATGATAGAGTCGATGATCATGAAAGGCTATTGAGAATATCTGCAAGCATACCTCCGAGGAGTTCATTAGGACCGAATTTAAGCATAAGAAAGCATAAAAAAAACAGTTATACATTTGATGATTTGATGAGCGTTGAAATGGTTGATAAGCATGTTGTTGATTTAATTAAAGATATCGTTGAACGCGAAAAAAATATTTTGATTTGCGGTAGAGGTGGAGCAGGGAAAACAACACTGCTAAGAAGCATTCTAGACTATATTCCAAATGATAAAAGGTTTTTAGTATGTGAATCGGAAAATGAATTATATCCTAAGAGTGATAATTTCATTGTTGAAAAGATTGTTGTAAATGAATACGGGAAAAATGTGAATTTATCTGATCTTATAAGAGATGGACTTACATTATCACTTGATGGGTATTGCATTGGAGAAATTGTCGGTCCTGAAGCGTGGGAATTTATTATGGCTGGATTGACAGATCATATAACTTTTGGAACTATACATGCCTCTGGATATAAAGAAGTTATACCTAGATTAAAGATGTTGATCAACTCAAAAATAATTGGTAACGAAGATAATGAAATCAAAAGCATTATAGGTAGAAGTTTAGACTATATAATTTATATGAGGAAATATAAAGTTGTTGAAATCGCATTGATTGAAGATAAAAAATGGAAAGTCGTCTATAGGAGAGAAAATCATGAACAGTTTTAAAAAAAATGAAAATATTAAATTACTGAGTACAATGACAAGATGGGCTTCGGTTGATAATAATGCGGTATTTATTTTTAAAAAGACATATGAACAAGGAGTAGGTAGTCGCTATAATGATTTTTTCGAAAACTTCATTTTAAGGATTAATAGGGGAATGGAAGCATCTGTGGCTCTAGAACAAGACTTGAATACTATAAAATCACCATTTATGAGAAATGTCTTTATCAATATTCAATCAGTAATTGAGAATAACGGAGATATGTTGAAATTGTTATCAAAATTCGAACATGAAGCATTTAATATTGAAGAAACCTTATATAACAACAGTATAAAAAATTATAAAGACAGGATATTTTTATTCATAATGATATTTTTAACAATACTCGCATTAATTAGAGTTTATATTAAAGGGTTATCAAATAATTTAATCATAATTATTTCGCTGTTTTCAATATGCATAGCTCTGGTAATATTCTACGATGTGGGAAAATATAGCTATTAAGGAGTATTTATGATAATTATTCAATGGTTATTGCTTATATACATATTTTATATTCTGATTGAAAGAGTTTATCCTCATAGAAAATACAGGATTATAGAAGAGTATTACAATGAAATTATTTTTCTATGGTGTTCTATAATAGTAATTATTTTTTTTTAGAAATCAAATAGACATAGAAAAAACGAGTTTATTGTCTTTTATAGTTTTGTTAATCTATGAAACATTGAAAAATATTAGTATCAATAAAAAGCGAGAAAATTCACAAATTGTTTTATATCAAATATTTAGTTTTATCAATAATCAAATTAATGCTGGACTCAGACTTGAAGATATTATTTCTAAAATATACAAAGTAGTGAATAACAATGAAATAAAACAACATCTTAAAAAGGAGGGGGAAAAATATCTTCGACATTATAATTTAACAGAATATCTTGAAAACATTTCTAAAAAATTTGATAAAGAAGAGTATTTTTCAGTTGAATATGCGATAAAAAATGCCCTTCAGGTTGGAATGAGAAACGAAGTGCTTAAGTATCAAG
Organism: Eubacteriales bacterium; assembly: GCA_030625285.1. GTDB lineage: Bacteria > Bacillota > Clostridia > Peptostreptococcales > Acidaminobacteraceae > DAOURC01. Next base: position 8,284 of record DAOURC010000008.1, on the reverse strand, counting down.
AAGATATGATGTTCAATAAATACATTGGAATTATTCAAAAAAAGGGGGATAGGAATAAACTTAAGATTTTTTTTGCAGGTATGCTATTGGCTGCTGTATTGATATTTTTAATTAGTTACCCGATATTTATTGAATTCATGGAATCTATAGAAAATATATATTAGGAGGAGTTATGATTAATAATTTAAAGAAGAAATTCAAGAAGTTTTTATCCAATGAGAGAGGAGAATTTGGAATCAGTGCTTTACTAAGCATAGCGATTGCTCTAATCGTTGCAGTATTTATACTATTCCCAGGGATAAAGGGAATATCTCAAAAAGCTGTAACAGAACTTGATGATTGGTGGGAGACAACAATAAAAAATGAGATTTTTGTAACTAATTGAATACTACACTACCTATTACTATAACGTATTCAATCATAGTGATACTGATTATATCTGTGATGATATTTACATTTGTTATGGTGATAAATAAAAATATTGAGATTATATACTTGATGAGGCCATACTTATATGCGTTGGAAGACAATGGAACGCTTTCATCGAGTCAGAAAATTGACATTGAAGAAAAATTAAAAGGCATTGGAGTCAATAATGTAATCATCGAAGTTGATGATGAGGATAAGGGATTAGGAGATATTATTTCGGTGTCGGTAATCGGTGATAGTGAGTTTGGATGGATTACAGGATTTCTAAAGCATAAAATCAAGAAAATAGCTTATGAATATAAAAGAGATATTATTGTAAAGAAGGTTGTGAATTGAGTGATCTTTCAGTGCTTATAATTGTTGTTGTACTTTTAGCCTTGTTAATAATTCCGACGCTTTTATTTATGGTTGAAAAAAACATCGTCTTATTGGAGATGGAAATCCTAAAGGATTACATCGATCTTGGCCTCAATAATATTATCATCGAATTAGATCTAAGCAAATTATCACATGGCAGTTTATCTGCTAAAGAATATGAAGTGAAGCATGCTATGAAAAGATACTTTGACATAAGTGAAATCTCTTATGAAGATATTGAAGTCAATTTGAAAGAGATTGATAGGGATTTAAATGGTGAAATAAAAATCAAAGTAATTTTTGAAAGCCATATTTATAAGTCGCTATTATCAAATGAGGGGGCCTATGAAATTACGAGAAAGTTTACATTACCGGTTGATAGATAATAGGAAAAAAATAATATTTATTTTAGCTGTGTTGGTGTCATTATTGATAATTGCAGTTCAAGCGTATTTAGTTAATAATGATTCCGAGATAACGGTGTTGGTTGTAAATGAAAAAATAATGCAAGGAGAATTAATCAGCGAAGCTAAAATAGATAGGATTTCAATCGATCAAGATATAGCAAAAGAATATGGATATATAAATGAGTTTAAAGATTTAGTAGCGATAAGAGAACTGATCCCTGGTGAATTACTTCTTTCTAACTTGACCACTGACAAGGATCAATTTATTAAAAAAGATGAAGAAATGAGATTGGTAACTATCAAACTCGATATTGATAAAGCTGATAGTTGGGTAGGTCAAAAGGGAGATACGGTAGAAGTTGCTCATTTTGATGAAGAAGAATTCAATTCTTTAAAAATATTTGAAGGAGTGATTGTCTATAATTTGATTTACATGAAACCTAGTGATGATTATCCAAGGTACGCAGTATTATTAGTGACAGAAGAACAGAGAAATTATATTATTTCGAATAGAGGAAATGGACATTTTGAGATTTCATTATAAAAAGAATAGGGCGAATTGCCCTATTCTTAATCTATGTCGTATATATTTGCTTCTTCTTCACCCGTTAAAACTCTCAAAGCTCCTTGTGCTAATGATTCCAATTCGTTTTCTCCTGCTGCAATGATAACAGGAGCAATAAATTCAACACGCTTTTTAATCCAAGCGGTGAAAATTTCAGAGTAGGCGATTCCACCGGTAAGTATGATATGATCTACTTTACCATCTACTACAGTAGCGAGTTCACCAATGCCTTTTGCTACTTGGTATGCCATAGCTTCATAGATAAGCTTGGCGTTTTCATCGCCGCCATCGATCATCTTTTGAACTTCCAAAGTGTTGTTGGTGCTTAAGAGTGATGTCAATCCACCTTTTCCTCTTAATTTTTTCTTCATTGTTGAAACATCATTTTTATAACACATTGAAACTAAATCTTTTCCTGGTAATCCGCCAGATCGCTCTGGTGAGAAAGGTCCTTCATCATCTGAAACGATATCTATCATCTTACCGTTTTTATGAAGACTTATTGTAATGCCTCCACCTAGATGAGCAACAATCGCTGTAGTGCTGTTATAATCTTTATTAGATTCTTTAGCGGTTTTAATGGCGATAGCTCTCATGTTTAGTGTATGTACAAGGCTCTTTCTTTTCACTTCCTTTAGGCCGGTTATTCTAGCGATATCTTCTAATTCATCAACTGCAACAGAATCGTAGATATAAGAATTAACTCCTACTGCTTTCGCGATTTCAAAAGCAATCATAGCTCCTAGGTTTGATGCGTGATGAACAACAGGATTATTTTTCAAGCGATCTACCATTTTTTCATTCACTAAATATGCACCTGATTTTACCGGTGGTAAAAGTCCACCTCTTCCAACTACTGCAGCTAGTTCATGTGTATCAATAGAAGCTTCTTTAAGAAAATTCATAATTGATTCATAACGCATTTCATACTGATCGGCGATATTTGGATATTTTTCGAGTTCTTCATTTGAATGAGTAATGTTGGTTTTGTATAGTTCTTTTTCATTTTCATAGATTGCCAACTTTGTAGAAGTCGACCCTGGATTAATAGCTAATATTTTATAATTCATAATTCTCCTCCTAAACGGTAGATTTCTTTTTCTTGGAAAAGGCCAGTATTGCACCTAGGGCGATAGATAGAAATGCTGCTGCTATAACTCTGTATTCCCCGGGTAATAAAAACGTCATCGTATGAGCCGGTATCCAAAAGAAAGGAATTGTTTTACCAACGACAAAGGAAATAAATCCATACCAATCAATTCTTGTAACAACTTCTTTTAAATTGATTTTTTCTCCTGGCTTTTCATACTTTATGTCTATGATTGTATCGGTTACTCTATGGAATGCCATAAAAGACGGTGCGAAAGTAAGGTTCATTATAGAACTAGTTAAAAATGCAAAAGCAAGGGCAGAACCAGCACCAGGCAGTAATCCTTTTTCCATTGCTACGGTAATACCAACACCATAAATGTTAAATATCAAAGTTATGACTACGCCTAAGAAACCCCATATGATTGAGCGGTAAATCATTCCGTTTGGAAATGACCAATCTCTAGTTGTTATTCTAATAGCCAATAATTCTCCCATAGTAGCAAGAACAAAGAATTTTAGAAATCCTCCTATTAGTGGCGCATTGGTTGTAAATGTGATAAATGCAGTTCGTGATGAAGGGATTACAAGTATTAGTATAAAGGCTAATAATAATGCTCCCCAAATAAAATCTCCTTTTTTCAAAATACACACTCCTTTTTATTTTATCCGAAAGTTAAGAGTTCTGACACTCCATCCTCTTAAGGTTGGAGATGAAAACTCTACAACTTCTGGATTGATTCGACTAGAAATTCAACTGCTCAGTCTCATTTTATGCAGTTCATACCTGCTTGTAATGCTTCAATATTGATATCTACAAATTTTTCTTTAATATTTTCCTTAACGACAGTATTCCAATCAATGTTATCTAAATCCATTGCTTGAATTAAAGAACCGAGCAAAACTACATTCATGGTACGTCTGTTCCCAAGATCTGCAGCTATGTCTGCGGCATCGATGATTGTTATATTTGCTTTTTCTTTTATCCGATCCAATACATTTTCGGGATACTGATCAATACCGGAGTTAATCCTCGCTGAAGGCAGTTTGTAATTATTCACAATTACCTTGCCATTTGGTTTAAGATGACCTAACCATCTTAAAGCTTCCATCATTTCAAAAGCTACGATAATATCCGCATTGCCTTTATCTATAACAGGTGAAAAAACTTCTTCACCATAACGAACTTGACTTACAACGGAACCACCACGCTGCGACATACCGTGAATTTCGGCCATTTTCACGTCATATCCGTGTTCGAGAAGTCCATTAGATAATATCTTGCTGGCTAAAATAGTACCTTGACCACCAACGCCAACTAAAAGAATATTTTTTACATCAGTCATTTTTAACACCTACCTTGCTTATTGCATCTACAGGACAAGTTTGCATGCATACTTCACATCCAACGCACTGAATTGGATCGATGTCGACTTTATTCTTCTCAGGATCGTAAATCAATGCTGGACAACCGGTTTTTACACATTGTTTACAACCGATGCATGCATCTTCATCAATTATACATTTACTGTCGATAGGACCGAATTCCTCTAAATCTTGTGATGAATATTTTTTTAGTGCACAAGGCCATCTGGTGATGATAACAGAAGGTTCATCTTCTATGGCAAGTGCCCAGTCGATAGATTCATTGACTTCGTTCAAATCGTTGGGGTTGATGACGCGAAGGTTTTTTACTCCCATTGCCTTTATCAAGTCAGCGATATCGATAGCTGTAGTAGGCATTCCCTGAAGAGTATAACCTGTGCCAGGATGATCTTGCTGACCTGTCATGCCGGTTATTCTATTATCCAAGATGATTGTAATGGAATTGCCTCTATTGTATATGACATCGAGCATGCTATTGATACCGGTATGGAAAAAAGTTGAATCACCTATAGTAGCTACAGCTCTAACATTTTCATTATAACGATTGAAAATCTTTTGAGCTCCGTGAGCCATACTCACACTTGCTCCCATGCAGATTGTCGTATCTTTGGCGTTGAGCGGTGCAAAACCACTGAGTCCATAACAACCGATATCTCCAGCGATCATAATATTCTTTCTTTGACCTAATTCGTAAAATAGTCCTCTGTGAGGACATCCTGCACAAAATGTCGGAGGTCTTGTAACAATATCTGATGCGTCGTATTCGATCATTTCATGGCTTTTATTCAATAGCGATTTCGATATTATATCAGGATTCAACTCGCCTTGATTTGACAATTTTTCTTTGCCGGTGCACTTGATACCACGTGCTTTAATTTGTTCCTCGATAAATGGTTCTAACTCTTCAATAACGTAAAGGGTTTCAACTTGATCAGCAAATTCCTTGATTTTTTCAAAAGGAAGCGGATAAGTATATCCCAGTTTCAAATAAGAAACTGTATCCTTAAAAACCTCTTTGGCATGTTGGAAAGCGATTCCGGAGCTAATAATGCCGATTTTTTTATCATTCCACTCAAAATAATTCAGCGGAGAATTATTAGAATACTCTTCTAGCTTAATTAGTCTGATTTCTACTTTTTTATGAAGTTCTCTTGCTACAGAAGGAACAGCATCATATTTCTGAAGATTTTTAACATACGGTTTTTTTATAGCTTCTTCTCTTTCACCGAGTTCGACAATAGTTTTACTATGACAAATTCTTGTTGTCATTCTAAAAAGAACAGGAGTATCATATTCTTCGCTTATTTTCATTGATTCTAGCATCATATCTTTAGCTTCTTGGGAATTGCTAGGTTCAACCATGGCGATTTTAGCGAATTTTGCGTAGTATCTGTTGTCTTGTTCATTTTGAGATGAATGCATACCTGGTTCATCTGCAGTAACTAAAATAGTTCCACCTGTGACACCTGTATAAGCAAACGTGAAAAGTGGATCTGCAGCGACATTTACACCTACATGTTTCATGATTGCTAAAGACCTAGCTCCCGCGATTGATGCGCCAATAACAGATTCAAGAGCAACTTTTTCATTTGGAGCCCATTCAGCTATAATGTCTTTCTTGTAAGGAGCGATATTTTCAAGTATTTCTGTACTTGGAGTTCCTGGATAAGCAGATGCGAATACGACACCAGCTTCATATGCGCCGCGTGCGACCGCTTCATTTCCTGTCAATAATTTTTTCACATTAAACCTCCCAACTCAATAATTACAAATCAATTATACTAAATATTTTGAACAATTACAAAATAATTGTAGATAAACAGATTTCTTGGCAGTGGTGTATTGAAACTATTAATAATCGGTTGAACAATTAAGGTGTAAATTATTTGCTGATTGGGGTATAATATAGTGTCAAGGGGGACATCAAACAATGAAGAAAATTAGATTAGTTGCAACAACAGCTTTTGGTATAGAGGCAATTGCTGCTCAGGAAATAAAAAACTTAGGATTTGAAAATGTGGTAACTGAAAATGGACGAGTTATATACGACTCTGATTTAATAGGTATTGCCAAATCAAATCTTTGGCTAAGAACACCTGACCGAATTTATATACTTTTAGATTCTTTTATAGCAAAATCTTTCGAAGATTTATTTAATAAAATTAATAATATTCCCTGGGAAAATTATATTGAAGAAGATGGAGAATTTCCTGTAAATGCAAAAAGTGTCAAGTCGGAGCTTTTTAGTCTATCGGATATACAATCTATCAGTAAAAAAGCTATTGTCAATAGATTGAGTGATCATTACAAAGTTCAATGGTTCAATGAGACTGGTAATAAGTTTTCAGTTGTAGTAGCGATATTAAAAGACAAAGTATCTGTCTTGTTGGATACATCAGGAGATGCCCTTCATAAAAGAGGATATAGAGCACAAGGAAACATAGCTCCATTGAAAGAGACTTTAGCGGCGGCGCTTGTGTTGATTAGTAGATGGAAACCGCAAATTCAATTAATCGACCCGATGTGCGGTAGTGGTACGCTATTGATAGAAGCTGCATTGATTGGAAAGAATATTGCACCTGGATTAAACAGAAAATTCGTTTCTGAATATTGGAAATGCATTCCTGTAGGCGTTTATGATAAGATCAGAGAAGAAGCTCACAGTATGATTGATAATGAAAAAGAACTTGCTCTAGAAGGCTATGATATCGACCCGAGAGCTATACGAGTAGCTATAGAGAATGCCGAATTGGCGGGAGTTAAGGATAATATTCATTTTCAAGCTAGAGATTTTAAAGATTTTAGCACAAACAAGAAAAACGGTTACATTATCATCAATCCACCTTATGGAGAAAGATTAGGTGGTGGCATTGATGAAGTAAAAGAATTATATAGAGAAATGGGAAGAAAATTTAGTCCATTGACTACATGGTCGAAATATATAATCACATCTTATGAAGATTTTGAAGTAGAATACGGACAAAAGGCTACGAAAAATAGAAAGCTATATAATGGAAGAATAAAAACATATTACTACCAGTATTATGGAGAAAGACCAAAGCGTACAAATAAGGAGATCCCATGGCAAGAAAAAGAAAAGGTAAATTAGTATCCTTATTATTATTTATAATTATCAATATCATTATATTTAATAGAGGAACCATATATGGGAATGTTAAAAGTATAATTGGATTTGGAGATCTGCAGGTGAGTGAATTAAAGACTGTAGAATTTGAATATAATGTTGAAAGAGGTATTATACCGAAAATTTTCATACTTGATGAATATGTCTTGAGTATTGTCGATACAAAAATTACGCTTTTCACCGATGAAGGTGAAGCCAAGTGGCAGCAGACAAATGATTTCGAAAATGTATTGGTTGATGGAAACGGTAATTTTTTTTCTGTCGTTGATTATTTAAAAGGAAATATATATATATATGATTATAGAGGTAATATTAATGCGAGTTTGCTTGAAGTTGGTGAAATATCCGATATGAAAGTAACTGAAGAGGGGTACGTGATGGTTTTGATGGAGGCGTCAAACGCTATCATGACATATGATCCTGAGTTAAATCTCATATCGCGTGTTGCTATAAATAAGGGAGATGTAGTATCTTTTGATTTCAACGAAGATAATCAGTATTTATACATCGGGACTCTAGATATAGAAGAAAGAAAATTGAATTCATATATCTACAAATATGATTTGATGGGTCATTTAATAGGATCTGTTCAATTGATAGATGAAATTATATTTGAGATATATTTTGATGGTTTGAATTTCATTAAAATTTCTGATAGGGAAATCGGAACATATAATGAGACGATGGAATTAATTGATTCGATCAATTCTATAGGTAATGTTGATTTGATTGCTTATGAAGATGATTTGTTAGTTACTCAGACTCTCGACAAGAGTAGCAAGGTTATTAAGAACAAGAATGAATATGACCTAGTTGGCTTCGATCTTTCTAAAAATGAAGTGGTTTTTAGAAAATCATACCAGGAAAATTATCAGGAAATTGTATTTATGGACGACGATTTTATTT
>DAOURC010000096.1 GCA_030625285.1 Eubacteriales bacterium | reverse complement strand
AACATGCTGTTATGTTCCATTTTAATCTCGAATCTCTCTAGCATTGATTCATAAGGTATCGATTTTCTTCCGTTTATTTTAGAATTCTCATAATAAGTATCGATTGTTTCAAATGGAATAAGGTAATATTCATCATATCTTTTAAAGTGCACGATGATGAAAGAAAGTCCGCCTTGAAATGAGAATTCTTTCATGTATTCAATTTGATGCTCGTGAATATTAGAAAGAGGCAGTGATGCTAAATTAGTTTCTTTTGCATCAAATGCGATGGCGACTCCTTGAACCAACCCAATGAAATCCACAGTGGATTTTTTCTCGAAATACCCTTTAGTGATTATTCCTAAGCCATCAATTTCTACGACCTTGATCGGAGTGCTTGCCTTGTCTATAATTGCGTAGTGATGGTTTTTATAGTATTCATTTGTAAGAAGAATGATGTCTTCTAAAACATCTCCTCTATGTCCCCTAGTTCTCCATGTAGTCATAAATTCCTCCTATATTTAATATACCATAGTTGGGGAAAAAGTGTGTGTAAGAGTGTGTGTTATTAATCAACAATATATGTATTCTGTGGATAAGTGGAGTTTTACGAACAAAAATTCATATAAATCGCATAAAAAAGCAGGTTATGAACAGGTGTTTTGTGGATAGTGTGGATAAGTTTAGAGTTTGAAAAATTTATAACAAACATTGACAAAGGATAGGTCAATATATAGAATTACAAAAGACTCTATATAATGATATAATGATATTGCAAGAGAATAAAAATATTAGAGTATATAAAAAAAACCAACTAAAAAATAAAAGGAGGAAATATATAATGAAAAATGTAGTTATTTATACTAGCAACACATGTGGATATTGTCATACAGCGATGAAATTTTTAGATTCAATGAGTGTGAAATATACTGAAAAAAATGTATCGGTAGATGCTGATGCTAGAAAAGAACTTATTAAAAAAGGGTTCATGGGTGTACCGGTTATCATGATTGATGACGAAGTAGTTCAAGGCTTTGATAAAGCTAGATTACAAGAATTATTAGGATAATAATAAAAAGGATAATAGAGAAAATGTCTATTATCCTTTTTTTTTATGCTGAATATTTCATAGTGTCTTTGTACCTGTTTTTATCAACAGCTTTTGCGGGAATACCGACTACTGTCGAGTAGTCAACAGTTTCCTTTAAAACAACCGAGTTTGCACCAATTTTTGTACCTTCTCTTATAACGATCGGACCAAGCACTTTTGCTCCAGAGCCTATAGTAACGTTGGATTCGATTGTAGGGTGTCTTTTGCCTGTGTCTTTCCCCGTACCTCCTAAGGTGACACCTTGATAGAGCGTTACATTATCGCCGATGATTGTTGTTTCACCGATGACAACTCCCATACCGTGATCTATGAATAGATTTTTGCCTATTGCAGCTGCAGGATGAATCTCGATTCCGGTTAAAAATCTTGCGTATTGTGATGAAAATCTTGCTAGAAATGTGAAGTTTTTATTATAAAGCCAATGAGCGATGCGGTGTATAGCCATAGCGTGGACACTTGGATATAGAAGTATTATTTCCAGGTAGCTTTTTGCAGCAGGGTCGTTCTTTTTTATATTATCCAAATAATTTTTCATGATTCTCCTCCTTGTTTATATAAATCAGTTGATAAGTATTTTTCGCCGCCGTCTGGAGCGATGGTCAAGATTTTTTTATCGCTTTTCAATTTTATCGCTCCAAGTATATTTGCCATCGAAGATATTCCTAAGAACAAACCTTCAGATTTGTAAAAGTCCCTTCCGAAACTAATTACTTCATCACCTTTCAAAGTGATTACTTGATCGAGAATAGTTATATCTAAAATATCTGGAATGAATCCAGCTCCGATACCTTGAATTTTATGAGGACCAGATTTCCCCCCGTTCAATATTGCACTCTCATATGGCTCTATGGCGATTATCTTTATATTGGAGTTATATTCTTTCAACCTTTTTCCAACTCCTGTTATTGTTCCACCGGTTCCAACTCCTGCAATGAACACATCAATATCGGGTAAATCCTCGATTATTTCCAGTGCAGTAGTATGGTAGTGTTTTAAAGCGTTATCTTTGTTGTTGAATTGTTGAAGTAAAACAAAGTTCTTATTTTCTTTTGCAATATTTTCGGCATATTCTATTGAACCGTTCATGCCTTTGGAAGCTTCGGTCAAGACTAAATTTGCGCCATAGCCTTTAATGATTGATTGTCTTTCAACGCTCATGCTCTCTGGCATGACAATGGTCACATCATAACCTTTTAGTTTACCGATCATGGCAATGGCTATACCTGTATTTCCGCTACTTGGCTCTATTATGTGCATACCAGGCCTCAAAATGTTTTTCTTTTCAGCGTTCTCGATCATTCCGAGTGCAGCCCTATCTTTTATGCTGCCTCCCGGATTAAAGTTTTCTAGCTTAACATAGACATTTGGATATTTCTTTAATTGAATTATGGGTGTATTTCCTATAGTCTCTAATAGATTTCTGCAGATCATTGAATTTCCTCCTTAAAAATAAAAAACGCCCCTAAGTATAATACTTAGAGGCGATATCAATCGCGGTTCCACTCTATTTCGAAAAAAATTTTCCTTATTCGAGCACAATCATTATACTCTATCTCTGTAACGGGAGAACCCGCCATAGCCTACTGAATTTCGGTATGGTGCTCATAAGGGCACTTCGCTTAATTATTCATGAGAAATTTCCACCGACATTCTCTCTCTATAATGAATTCATAAAGGTACTTTCCTTAATCAATGCATTTTCTGATATTTAATTATGAATTAATTATATTGTAATATTTTCTTTTGTCAAGGTATTTGTGTAAATATAATTTCTTGATATAATGAAATTGGATGAAATGATATTAGATATCTTAGAAAACAAGCGGAAATACTAAGAATGTAGGTGATTGTTTGAAAACAGAATTTAGAAAAATAAACATATTGAGTGCAGAAGATTTTAATCTAATCGCTAAATGGAGCAATGATATACAGAATGAAAAATATATAAAGGTCAACTTTGGAGAGAAGCCCTATGAAGTCTATGAAGGCAAATCTCTTAGAGAAAGTTTTATAATGAGTAAAGATGTGAGATACTCCTTTATGATTTTAGCAGATGGAGTACGCGCAGGGGAAATAAGTATAATTATCAACCCGGATCACTTGGCTAAAAACGAAGAAGATACTGCGTGGATAGGAATTCAAATCGGAGAGGAAAAATACAAAGGGTATGGTCTTGGAAGAAAAGCCATGGAATTCATTGAAGGTTATTGTAGGAAAATAAAGATTAGTAGAATAGAGCTAGGTGTTTTTGAATATAATGAAAGAGCGATACATCTTTATGAAAGCTTAGGATATGAAAAGTTTGCTTCGTTTAATGATTTTACATATTGCGATGGGAAATGGCACACTGATATTAGAATGGAAAAGCTGTTGAAGTAGCTGAAAAATTTAATTCAACAAAAAACAACAACGACCCTTCAATAAAAATAAAGGGTCGTTTATGCTGTTTATACTCTATTTAAAAAGTTCTTCTTCTAGTGCGTTCTCATCTAGAATTTTAAATGATGACTGCTCGAAATCAATTAGTCCATCTTCTTTCATTTTAATAAGTTCACGTGAAAGTGAAGGTCTTTCAACTGCAAGGTGTTCAGACAATCTTTTTCTATTGAGTTTGATTTTAAAAGTAAGTTCACCTGATTCTTTGTATTCTGTAAGTAAATATAAGGCGAGTTTCTTTCTTAAAGTGCTTAAAGAAAGAAGTTTGACTTTGCTATTCATATAGAAAAGTTTATCTGATAAAAGCATTAAAAAGTTTTGTATTAAAATAGGATGATGTAATAATCCGTGCATCAGGTTGTCTTTATGTATAAAAAGGATTTTAGAAGATTGCTTCGATTGGATGTTTATTGGGTATAAATTCTTCGAAGAAAAAAGCAACCCTTCACCAAAAACATCAGCAGGGGCTAATTCCAAGTGCGTAATTACCTTGCCACTTGGGAATATAGTTTGCAGTTCTATAGAACCGGAAATTACTATTCCTATTGAATTACATTTATCGTCTTCTAAAAATACAGTTTCATTTTTAGAGTATTCCTCTAAATTTGTTCCTATGAATTTTAATAGGTGTTCAATATTTTGATTTGTAAATCCTCTAAATAATAGTGATTGTTTTAAGATTTCTATCATCTTTAGCTCCTTTTGGTAACTTATGTTACATATTTCGGTAGTTTGTATCATTATACTCTATATGAGAAGAAAAATAAAAGGAGGAATTATTATGAGTATGTTTTGTTTTCAATGCCAAGAAGCAGCAAAAAATACAGGCTGTACAATAAAAGGTGTATGTGGTAAAACTGAGG
>DAOURC010000093.1 GCA_030625285.1 Eubacteriales bacterium | reverse complement strand
TGCCGAAGAGAAAAAACGACATAATCATCACTATCATAAAAACATCTAAGCTATTACTGAATGTAGAAATCATTTCTTCTAAAAAAAAATAATTTAGAAAGTAGTACTTGACCGTGACTCCCACAATCATATTCTTGATATATTTCTGGTAGATAAATACTACAATAATCATCAATAATATTTTCATAATAGATTCCTTATGAAATTGAGATTGAAAATATTAACTACAAATAATAGTATTAGTGATATCGTATAGATTACAGCATTGAAATCATGATTCTTCAAGATTATCAAGAGTATCACTAGTGGGAGATATTTCATTATCTCAACCTGAAACAAGTTTTTTCTATACATGATTTTCATCGTTTCATACGATTCGATTTCTTTAAGCACAATATAGGTCTGTTTTTTGAATACTCTATAGTTGAATGTAAAATTCTCTTTCAAAAATTCAAGTATCTTATCTGCATGATATGAAGTATTGCTAAACGCATTTTTAAATTCTATATGATTGGTTTCTTGTGTTGAAAGCATTTTCTCATATGCTTTATTTGGTGAAAATCCGATTCTTAAGTACTGATCCAATATTTCTAAACAATTTCTGATATAAGTTACATTATATTTCCTCTTGTTGGTAAATTTGAGTTCAAGTAAAATCATAAATACTACGAACAACGATACTTCTATCAATAAAAACAGGTTTCTTCCATAGACTAAAACCAGCAATATATAATATGGTAAATTAGTTAGTATAATTCTGCCAATTATATTCATCTTTATACTTATCATATATCATTATTTTTGCTAACATGATTTCATCATTCTGAAAATCAACTGAATCTATGGATTCTATCATTCTTCTATTGTTGTCCCTCGTTAAATGTACAATGTAATCGATGCTTCTACCCAACTGAAGTTTGATGGCAGACAAAGGTATGTTTTGCTCTAGTAAAAGCATAGTGAGTCTATTGATCATATCTTTCCCGGATTTACTATGCCCTGTGCATATAGAGCCTGAATGCCCAGTATTCAGAGCATGAATATATTGAAGTACTTCCTCTCTTCTAATCTCTCCGAGTATTATTCTATCGGGCCTCATTCTCAATGATGTTTTAATCAGATCTGAAATGCTTACTTCTTTGGAATCGTAAACCTTTTCTCTTGATACAAGATTGATTGCGTTATAATTCGACGGCAATTGAATTTCCTTGGTATCTTCAATAATTATTATTCTCTCCTCTTCTGAAAGTTCCTTCAAAAGTGCATTAAGCAAGGTTGTTTTACCTGTCGATGTCTCTCCCGAAATAAATATGTTTTTTTTACTCCGCATTTCTTTAACAAGATAATTCAAGACATCGATTGTAGCGAAGTTTTTTTCACTTAGAGTTTCAATATTGGTGATCTCTATTTTTCTTCTTCGAATCGATAAAACCAAATCTTTTTGACTAATTGTATCTTTAATTATATTTGCTCTTAAATCTTTTCCGATGCTGAAATCTACAATGGGAAACGACTCGTTGACTATAATGTTGTTTTCACTCAACAAAGTAGATACAAATCTGTGATACTGTTCTTTGTTTTCAAATATTTTGCTTTGTTTAACGATCTTGTTATCTATCTCGCAATAGATATTATCATAACTGTTGAACATGATTTCATTGATATTCTGATTGTTTAACAGCTTCTCTACCTGCTCTTCTTTATTCTCCCTGACTTTCATGGAACTTCTTAAAAATTCATAGATCATATATGATTCTTTCAATCCTCTATCACCTCCTGTCATCACTATACTATTTTATAGCTGTTATGTAATATTGTTCCACATTTATTCCATAAAGAAACTGCAGAAAATTTCTTCTGCAGTTCTAGATGATAGTGCTGCTCTCATAATCAAACACTAAATATTTTTCCATTAAATACACAACGTTCTTTATAACTGAATCATTCATTTCATCATCAAATGAAAATATGACAACCATAATATTTTTTGCACTAGAATCTATCTGAGTCCTAATGGAATCTGAAGTTGTAGATCCAAATGCTCCGATATCATCAGATAGTACGGGTAGGTTCTGAATGTTCAATTCACCCCGCCCTATACCGATGTAGTCTTCATTCTCACGTCCTAATCGATATCTGATATCTCCAATTATTTTATCGCTATTGTATAAACCAACCGGATATCCTCTAGTCAGTGAAACATAATTCAAAACATCTACCAAATCATTTACACAATAAAGCTCTTTACCCTTTTGAAGCCTTCTTATCAACGATTCAGAGCTAAGTCTATACCTCGCTGGATCTTTCTTGAAATATCGATAGAATTTTCTTCCCGATGCAATCGAAGGATACTCTTTATAATCCTTTGTTTTATCGAACTCTTCCAATATATATTTTTCAAGAAATTCATGAAGTTTCATATTGTTTTCGTCGATCCTGACTTTTCCTTTAATGATGCCGAGCTTTATATCAATTTTACTCTCTATCAACATCTCATCGATTCTTATCATATTCCAACCTGATTGATAATCTCAAAAAACTTATCTTTAAATAATTTTTCATCTATATCAGTCGCGATTTTCACATTGGGTTTTTTGTCCCAATGATTGTCGAAATCACATATTGTCATGCCGTCAGAGTATTCACTATTTGTTTCGACTGTGACATAACGCTTCTCCAGTGTAAGAATATCATTTTCTATTAGCTGAAGAATCACCAAAGGGTCATGCATCGGACATGCATATCTTCCGTGGATTTTATAATAACGATTCATATAATCTTTTGTAAGAGCCTCTATGAAATTTCTTATCGAATCGTTCTTGATCAATTTTAAATCCTCTTTTTTTAGAAGCGCCTTTTGTGTAACATCCAAACTAACCAATGTATAATCATCTATCCCTGCGTGGATTACTTGAAAAACGGCTTCAGGGTCAGTAGAAATGTTGAATTCTGCTACCGGAGTACAATTTCCTTTAACGCTTATCGCCCCGCCCATTACCATCATCGATTTGATCATTTTTGCAAGCTTAGGTTTCATTTCTAAAAGCCGCGCAATATTCGTCTGTGGTCCTGTAGCGATTATTGTTATTTCATCAGGATTTGATAAAATCTGCTCTTCGATAAATTTTAGAGCATGATCATCTACATATTCATCCACTTCTATATCTTCAAGCTGTCCAGCCAATCCAGATTTGCCGTGTATATGAGAAGCATCCACCAATTCTCTTTGAATAGGTTTACTCATGCCTTTATAAATATTTACATCTTCTCTATTTAAAAATTTCAATAAACGCTTTGTATTCAGCGTCGCTCTATCGACGTGTATATTTCCACTTACCGTCGTTATCCCAAGCACGTCGATATCATTACACCCAAGTGCAAGAATGATGGCAATGGCGTCATCTATTCCAGTATCTACATCTAAAATAACTTTTTTCATCTAATCAACTCCTCTAAAAGTATAATACTATGAAAGCATGACAATTGAAAAGTATATTAAATGATTTACACTAATCAATCGATAATCAAATCATATAAATTCACCCATATAACTGCACCCATCGGATGTTTGTACGAAATGGGCTTATCGAATACAATTGGATTTTTCATAATCCATGCATGTGTGTTCTTATAAGGTACATCGACTGAGTCTTCTTCAGGTACACAATGATAACATTCACCACTTTGGTATTCCTGCAAAGATAATTTTTTGCTGTCGGTCAACTCAACCGTGCCTATTATTGTTCCCGAGCCGCTCTTTATTAGAGCGATTCTTCCTCTTGTTTGTGTGTTGGTTCCTCTTATTTCCCACGTTTTTTCCCCTTCGAGAATCAAATCAATCCAAGGTGATTTTATAATTAATCCTTTCAATATATCCTCCATTTTCAAATTAGTTGATTATTCAACTATGCACAAATCCTACATCTCAATCAAATGATATTAGATTTTCACATAAATTACAATAACTACACCAAAGCATTTGAAACGAATACAAATTCAACTCAATACGCCGTTTTATCTATATACTCTAGAATAAGATCGACAATTTCTATTAAATTTTCAATATCTATATTTCTCGATACAGTGTCCAATGGAGTGTGAATATCACTCAGGTCGTAATTTATCAGCATTACAGCTTCAGCTCCACCGATAGCGAAATTTACATGGTCGCTCCCGCCATTTCCTCCTGTGTTGTTTTCTATATAGTTGTCGTCTGCAATTTCCATCAGATCATTCTTTAGATCATTTGAAGCGAATCCGGCGGATTCAATGCTAAGTGTAACGATTCTCTTGCTTCCCACCATATCGAGATTGATCATTTCAGTAGACTCGAGATCATATAAAGGATTCATAGTATAATATCTTGAACCGATCAATCCCACTTCTTCACCATTGAA
>DAOURC010000135.1 GCA_030625285.1 Eubacteriales bacterium | reverse complement strand
ACGTTGCAATTTTTCTCTTTGAAAATATCCTTCATCTCTAATAACGCATCTTCATAAGCGCGATTGCCGTAGAGCGCAACTAATATGATTTCTTGATTACCGACATTTAAATTTTTTAAATATGTTTCAATGATTACAGGTATTCGTCCCGAATAAACTGGAACACCTATAATTAAAATGCTTTCTGGATCAATCGAAATTTGTTTTTCTCTACTCTTCGGAAGAGTCAAATCAAAATCCATACCCTCTTCAAAAATTTCATTAGTAATAGTTTTAATGATTTTTTCACTAGTCCCAGTCGGACTAAAATATATTGATGTGTATTTCATATTTTCTCACCATTTCTCCTTGTGGATTTTCTCTTCGTTGTATCTGTTTATTGCTTCCTTTTGCACATCTGGATGTCCAACGGCAACTATGCCGATAGGAATAACATGCTCCGGTATATCTAAGATTTCTGAAATGATTTCAGAAAATTCCTTTACAGGATGAAGACCGATCCATACAGCTCCAAGGTCAAGTCCGTGCACTGCTAGAAGTATGTTTTGAATGGAAGCAGAGCAATCGGCAATAAGTGAACCTTCTCTAGATTCCTTATCTAAATCACCGCAAACTACAATTCCACAACCAGCCAAAGGTAATGCTTTTGCATATTTATGACGCTCGGCAATCAATTCTAAAGTTTTACTGTCTTTTATCACAATATATTCTTGCGGTTGAAAATTATGCGCAGACGGCGCTTGAAAACCTGCTCTCAATAATATTTTCAATTGTTCGTCATTAATAACTTCTCCAGTATACTGTCTAATGCTTCTTCTTGGATTAATAGCTTCAATAACGTTCATTAAATCCCTCTTTTCGTGATAATTTAAAGATATATGAACATTATACTTAATATTCTCTATCAGTTAAAGTATTAGATTTAATCGTTTTTTAGTTCTGTTTCAAAAATTAACCTCCAATTACGTCCATTATTTTCCTTTATTTAATTGTAAAATATATTATTTAGCATTATACTTATATTAACAAATCTTTCTAACAGGTGATTGTATGAAAAATATTCAACTTCAAGATGCTAAAGATATTATTTTGACGAGTCCCAAGACAAGCTTATCAATGTTATACGATATTCAAGAAAATATTGATTTTGAAAAAAATCCAATTATATTTCTTGATGTAGTTTTTTACATTAGCCGCGCTTTGTGGTTATTAGGAGATTTGCCGAATGCTATGACAAATGCAAATCGCTTGACAAAGTTGGCAAATGAATTGAATAACGCCGAGTACATTGGTAAAGCCCACTATATTACAGGCAATGTATATGTATACACAAACAATTTTCATGCCGCTTTAGAAAACTATTTGAAAGCACTTGACTATGCAAGTTTAAATGACGATTATGAATTGCAAAGTCCACTTCTCAATAATATCGGTGAAATTTACAATAAACTTGGAGATTATGAAAAATCAAAAAAATATTATGAGGCTAGTATTGAATTTGGAGAAAAAATAGATGACATTCAAGGTATAGGTACCAGTTACATGAATTTAGCTGAAATTTTCTTTATACAAGGTGATATCGAGAAAGCTAAGCAAATCTTGGCCAAGGCATTAAAAATCAACTACGATACTGATGATTACATAGGTATAGCATACGCTGTTTCCCTTCAAGCGGACATACTATATAGAGAAAATAATGCAAATGAGGCAATAAAATTATTAAAAGAATCTTTAATTGTATTGGCAAAAACAGAAGATAAGTATAATTTACTTATGGTTAATAAAAAACTTCTAGATATTTATTGGGCAACCAATCGATTGGATGATTTTGAAGACCTTTCACTAGTCACAATTAATATTGCAAAGGAAATTGAATCGAATGAATTGGTCTCTTCAATATCATCTATGCTCTCTGACTATTATGAAGAAAAAGGTTTGATCAATAAAGCTTTTGAAATACATAAACACGGTTGCCGATATAGAGTCAAGGCATATGATAAAACCATTGAACAAACACATAAAAATGTTGAAATACAAATTAAAATCAATGAAGCTGAACATGAAAACAAATTGATTACTCAATATAATAAAACTTTGACTTCAAAAAATGAAGAACTCAATAAGTTATATAAAAACATCACTATTATTTCAACTATTGGAAAACAGATAACTTCTACTTTAAAAAGTAATGAAATTTATTTAAAAACCTATGAAAATCTTTCAGAATTAACCGCTGTTGATTTTTTCGGTATTGTATTTCTTGATTCAAAGACAAAAAAAATAATTCCTGAATTTTTTGTCGACAAAGGTGAAATAATTGAAATAGAACCATTTCCAATTAAAGATAAAAATTCTTTGGCAAGCCACTCGATACTAAAAAACAAATCAATACTAGTTGCTGACTTGCAAACTGAATATCATAATTACAAAAATCACATTGAAGATACAAATATTCATTCTGTTATCTATGTTCCTATTGTTTACGGAGAAGATATTTTAGGAGCTATAACAATTCAATCAGAGCAAATTGATATTTATTCAACCAACGACTTGCATCTAATTGAAGCTTTGAGTTCATATTTTGCAATAGCCATCAAAAATGCTAGAATTTCCGAATCTTTACTAGAAGAAGCTGAGAAAAGAAAAAAAGTTCAAATTTCACTGGAAAAACTTAATAATGATTATCTGTCACTTAGCAGGATTGACAGTTTAACAAATATTCCAAACAGAAGACGTCTTCAAGAATTTTTAGATGACATCATAAGTATACACTCAAGAAAACAGCTTCCTTTTGCAGTTCTAATAATAGATATCGATCACTTTAAAGAGTACAATGACAACTATGGACATATAAAAGGAGATAAGGCAATTAAAAGAGTTGCCGCTATTATAAAAAAATCTATACAAAGAGACTCCGATTTTATTTCTCGCTACGGTGGCGATGAATTTGTTATTGTGCTTCCAGACATTACAATAAAAGGATGCAAACTCATTGCTAAAAGATTTTCTGATAATATCTGCAATAGTAAAATTATACATGCTTATTCTCCAATAAAATCTCACATCACGATAAGTATCGGCGGCTATTGCCATGTTCCCAATACCGATTCAACTATGGACTCCATTATACAAGAAGCTGATCGATTCTTGTATCAATCGAAAGCGTTTGGTAGAAATTCTACTGTAATCAATGGAGAAAGAGTTCTATGATATTTATTTCTTAAACCTATATGATTCCCAGATGATGAAACACTTACATCTGGGTTGTTTTTTTATTAAATAATTTTAATTTTTTAAAATAGTTTTGATAAAACATATAATGCTATTCATATTGTTGATATATTCAACATCGCTAGTGAAAGATTAGAAATCATCATGGTTGAAGGTTACTCGATTTTCGCAACAAAACTTCCAAAAACATATGGTGGATTATATAAAATTTCAAATGACTTAATAAAAACCATTGCGACGCTCACTGATCATCCCGATTTAATAGCTTCTATGCGCAAAAAAATGAAAAACATCTCCAAAACTTATTCTAATGAATCTATTGTTTTATTATCTGAAAAAATGATTAAAGAAAAAAACAAAAAAAAGCGAGAACATTTATCCATTACAGGA
>DAOURC010000131.1 GCA_030625285.1 Eubacteriales bacterium | reverse complement strand
AAAGAAGCTTTTTTAGCGGATTATAATGTAGATATAGATGAGAGTATAACCTATGTTGGAATTATGGGAAGACTGGATTCTGTCAAGAATCATGAATTGTTTATGAAAATTGCCAAAGAAGTTATAGGTAAAAACAAAAATTTCAGATTTTTGATTGCAGGTGATGGTCAATTAGCAGAAAAATTAAAAGAATTAGCAAAGGTGTATAAGATGGATGAGTACATTCATTTCCTAGGTTTTATCGATAGACCTTATGAGTTTTATAATGCGATCGATATCAATGTATTGACGTCTTTTAGTGAATCGTTTCCTTATGTTATGTTGGAAGGAGCTAGAATGAAAAAACCGATTGTAACGACAGATGTCGGTGGAGTCAGACATGTGGTTGAAAATTGCAAAACCGGTTATATTGTTGAAAACTTTGATGCTGGTGGGTTTGCTGATAAAATTATTGAACTATCGAATGATAGAGCTTCAAGAGAAAGTATGGGTGAAGAAATCTATAGAGTTGTAAAGGAAAACTTTTCAATGGATAGATTTATTCAAAATCACATAGAAATTTATAATGAAATATTGGAGGACATAAAATGAAGATTATAGATAAAAAAGGCAAGTTGTTTGGATTGATTAATTCTTTTGATTTGTTGGTATTGATGGTGATAATAGCTGGACTCGTGTTTGTCGGTTCAAGACTCAATTTCAATCAATCGGAAACCGTTATTGATGAGCAGACATATGATATAACTTTTCTTATAGAAGAAGTTAGATCTGCAACAGTTGATGCTATGACAATTGGAGACAGATTATATGAGTATGATACAAATCTTTATTTTGGCGAAGTCGTGAATTATGAATATGAAAATCATCCTGTTTTTATAGAAACTGATTCAGGGGAATTGATAAAAGCGTTGAATGATGAACGTTTTGACATCTATGTAACAGTTAGATCAAAAGCAGTGAAAGGTCCGTTTAATGTTTCTATAGCAACCAAAAGAGTAGCTGTGGGTAGACATTTGACCTTGTTGGGAAGATATGCGGCTGTTGATGGTGTTGTAGTGAAGATGGTGGAGATTGATGATTAATCAAAGTGTATCTTATGGAATTTACAATAAATTAGTCGGTATATATAGAAATAGTATTGCTGTGAAGATTACTTCTAGAGTATTTGATTTTATGGGAAGAACTTTTATAAATAGCAAATTTGTAAAACTGTTCACTTCGGATAACATCAAGTCGAGTATCTTCAACAAGAGAATTATGAGGTTTGATTTGTCCGCTATCGGCATCGCTTATCAGAATAGTTTGGTGTATAAGTCTGTATCTATAATTGAAATGTTTGTAGCAAATATTTTTAAAAACAGTATGTTATTTAGTTTTTTTGTTGAAAAAGGTTGTGATGAAGATTAAACATTATTATAAATTCGGAATATTTTTTGCGGCATTTTTCATCCCGTTTTTACCTTTTAGATATGTTGCATTAATACAACTGCTTAGTTTTGTACTGTATTTTTTTGAGAAAATAAGAAATGAAGAGAAATTCATTTTCAATAAACTCGATTATGCTGTAGGTGCCTTTTATTTGTTTTTAGTGTTGTCGACAATATTCTCAGAGACTTTTAATTTGAGCATTGTTTTATTGCTTTATTACACCGCCGGCATAACGATGTATTGGATTATCTCTAGAGAATTCGATAAAACAGATTTTATCATTATGGGTCTACTGTTTTTAGCGAGTTCGATGCTTGTCTCTATTGTAGGAATAAAGCAGTATATAACTGGAGATTTGGGACATGTGTCGTGGCTTGATGCAAAAGCGAATCCAAATATCAAGGCAAGAGCGTATTCTGTATTTAATAATCCGAATGTATTGGGAGAGTATTTGCTAGTAGTATTAGTTATCAACTTAGCCCTTGTAGTAACAAGCAAGAAATTTCTTAGAGGTTTTCTATTGTTGATTCCATTGGGGATCAATGTATTGACTTTGCTGTTGACATTTTCAAGAGGAGCATGGGGAGGATTTGCATTGGCTGTCATCCTTTTCATAATTGTATTTGATAAAAGGTGGCTGCCGCTACTTGGTGTTTTTGGTATCTTGGTATTATTTGTACTTCCAGATGTGTTTTTAGATCGAATTCTAACTATATTTATATCTTCTGGTGATTCTTCTACAGGTTACAGATTTTATATATGGACAGGAGCTAAAAATATTTTAAAGGATTATTGGATATTTGGAACAGGACTTGGTTATGGTTCTTTCTCAAAGGTGTATTCACTGTATAGAATGGGCGAGATTTATGCAGCTCACAGTCATAATATTTTCCTCGAGATATTATTGGAAACCGGCATATTCGGGATTGTAAGTTTTGTGTATATGATAATAAAGAGTTTTGTTTTAGGTGTTCAAACGATTATCAACAGCGATGATTTATTTCATAGGGTAATCATTATCACTGGAGTGGCTTCTTTATCAGGACTATTTTTACACGGCTTAGTTGAAAATACTTTATTCGATGTTAGAATAGTGACTTTAATATGGATTTTGTTAGGATTTATAATGTTTCAAAAGAAGGTGGAAACTGCATGAAAGCACTGATAATAGGATATTATGGGTCAGATAACATCGGCGATGAAGTGCTTTTGCATCAGACCATAAAAATGATTAAAAATATCGATGAGAAAATCGATATTAAATCTTTATCGTATAAAACGAAAATGACAAAAGAGATTCACGGCATCGACGCTGTCAGTAGAAATAAATATTTTGAAATTTTAAAGGCGATAAAAGAATCGGATGTTATCATCGGTGGCGGAGGTTCTATTCTTCAAAATGTCACAAGTAATCGTTCGCTTGTTTATTATTCGATGATTTTGTTTATATCTACATTGTTTAATAAAAAAGTGATAATGCTTGGAAATGGTTTCGGACCTATAAGTGGAAGGTTTTATTCAACTCTGACAAGATGGTTGCTTAACAGGATAGATGTATTTATGGCGAGAGACGAAGAAACGAAAGAACGGCTAGAAGAATTAGGAGTTAAATCAAAGGTTGTGCTGTCGGCTGATTTGGCATATTACAATTATAAAAGCAGAGATCGATTATCTAGCAAAAAGGTGATTATCAATATAAGACCTTGGAAAAATGATGATGCAATTGTAGATGAACTGAGGATATTTGTTAATAGACTTAAAAATAATGGATATGAAGTCGAATTTTTATCCATGCAAGAAGGAAATGACGATATCCTATTGAAAAAGATTGATGAGAAGGCTTCATTTGTCGAAAATTCCATCGATACGTTTTTGCATAAAGAGTCTGATTATTATTGCATGGTAGGAATGAGGCTGCACGCTCTTATTTGGGCAGGATTAAAAGATATTCCTTTTATAAGTCTTGAATACGATCCTAAGATAAAATCGTATGCTGCAATGACTAGTCAGCTGAACTATGGAAATGTAAATGACATTGATGGTAATAAACTTTGGGAGTCGTTTAGTCAATTGGTTGAAAATTATGATGAAAAGAAGAATCTATTGATAAAGACAAATGATGAATTGGCAAAAAAATCATATATCAACTATATGGAATTAAAAAATCTGATTGAGAGGAATTGATTTTATGATATCGAGTGTAATAATTAATCCAAGATATGAAGAAACCGATCAAATGGGTATTATTTATCACGGGAATTACTTT
>DAOURC010000191.1 GCA_030625285.1 Eubacteriales bacterium | reverse complement strand
GGTATGCCGATGTTCCCGACTAGTTCAACGTCTTCAAAATACGCTTCAAAAATATCATATACTAAAGTTGTCGTCGTCGTTTTACCATTTGTACCGGTTATTCCAATGAAATCACCATTCGAAAGCAGGTATGCGAGTTCTATTTCACCTAGAATCTTGATGTTTTTTTCTTTTGCTTTTTTGACTATTTTAATATCAAGAGGTACTCCAGGGCTGATTGCAATCAAATCGTACACAAATTCTTTAGGTATTTGATTGAAAAAAGTCCTATGGGCAAGTTTTTCAATCAACTCGATATCCCCTATCTTATCTTTTTCTTTACCATCATAAACATCTACTGTATTCTCAAATTTAGAAAGAACACTGAGCATGGCGACACCTGATTTTCCAAGACCTACAATTAAGATTTTTTTATTATTCATATTTTCTCCTAATATATTAAAATTCCTACTATTGCAAGTAATAAACCAACCGACCAAAACACTCTGACAATTTTTTTCTCCGACCATCCGCTAAGTTCAAAATGATGATGTAATGGACTCATTTTAAATATCCTTTTACCTGTAGTCTTAAAGGAGGCAACCTGTAATATCACCGATAATGTTTCAATTACAAATACTCCTCCTACAACGAGTACAAATAATGGCGTTTTTGTAACCAATGCGATTCCACCTAAAAATCCGCCAATCGCGAGACTTCCAGTGTCGCCCATGAAAACTTTTGCTGGATATTTATTGAAATATAGAAAACCTAACAGAGCAAAAATAAATATCAATGATATATTCATCAAATCAACCTCGCTGGTAATATAAGCCAAGGCGAAATAGAATATTGAATAAATTATGCTGAGCCCAGTCGATAGACCATCTAGGCCGTCTGTCAGGTTGACACTGTTTGTAATCGCCGTTAGAAATATAAATGTAAAAGGAAAATACCAAATCCCCAAATCTATGGATACATCCATAAACGGAATAATTATATCCCTTCCCAAATCATAGGTTAAATACGCTATGATCAATGCAAATAGTGCCTGAGCTGCAAATTTCTGATAAGCTCGCAAACCTAAATTTCTTTTTAGAACAACCTTTATATAATCATCCGCAAATCCAATCATGGCAAACAATATTAAACTGATTAATGCAAATACATACTTTGTGCTCAACAGCCCCGCAATAACCGAGCTTATCAATATTGCGACGATAAACATGATTCCACCCATTGTAGGAGTACCTTGTTTTTGATAATGACTCTTAGGTCCTTCTTCTCTGATCATCTGGCCGAATTTCAGCTTCCCTAAATACGGAACAAACACCGGACCCATAAGCATAACTATAACTATAGATGCTAAAACCGCAAAATTATTTATATTCATTCAAATCCCTCATCTATTAAATTTTTTCAAGTATCTTTTCCATCATCATACCACGAGATCCCTTAATTAATAACGCATCTCCTTTTCTTAAATAATCATTAAGAATTTTCGCCGCTTCATCATAACTTCCAACATGAAAAACTTTTTCTTCATCAAATCCCCGTTCAATCAAACGCGCACCTATGTGATTCGCGAATTGTCCAATCGTTATGAATAAATCAGTAGTCTCGAGGTCGACATAATCCCCGACCAAGCGATGTCCTTCAATAGAGTGTTCGCCCATTTCAAACATATCTCCTAGAAATACAACTTTGTGTTTTCCATCGATATTTTTTATCATTTCCAGGCTGCTTCTCATCGAATCGGGACTTGCATTATACGCGTCGTTGACAATTATGATTCCTTTTTCATTCTTAACCACGTTAAGGCGCATTTTTTCTCCCTTATATGATTTTATCGCCTTTTTGATCAGATCATCATCAACACCAAATAATTTACCTATTATAACACCATTTGCGCTATTAAGCACATTATGTCTTCCAGGCACATTTAATCTTATATTCATTTTATCGATCTTGTAATTATGCTGGAAATAGTTATCCGACTCTATATCTGTAATTTTATAATCGACACCATCGTCATATCCATAATTGATTTTTTTATAATCAGCAAGCTCTTTATAATGATTGTTTAATAGCTTATCTTCATTATTAACAATTAAAATCGAGTTTTCATTGAAATAATCCGCAATCTCCAATTTCGCCTTTAAAATTCCTTCTTGCGAACCTAGATTTTCAATATGACTCGTCCCTACATTCGTTATCACAGCATAATCCGGCCTTGCGATCTTTGCCAAATCATGAATTTCACCAAAATGATTCATCCCCATTTCCAAAACAAATATTTCGGTGCCTTCTGCCGCTCCCAATATTGTAAGAGGCATTCCGATATGATTGTTGAAATTGCCCAAAGTCTTGACTACCTTGTACTTTTGTTTCAAAACTTCATAAATGAAATCCTTAGTAGTTGTCTTTCCTGTCGAACCTGTTACGGCAACTACTTTTGCATTTGATGAAGAGATGACGCATCTCGCTAGATTCTGTAAAGCCATCAGTGTATCTTCGACTATGATCAAAGGTAGATTTTTCATTGTTTCGTAATGGTTTTCAAAATATTCAGTAGAGCAAAACGAAAGTTTGATTCCTTTATCGAAAGCGTTTTGTATAAATCGATGCCCGTCGAAATTTTCTCCAACGATAGGCAGGAATATGGATTCATCATCAATTATTCTAGAATCGATGCAAATCTTATTGACATCTATAGATAAGTTTTCATCAACCTTGTTGATTTTAGCTTTTAAAGGATTCAATATTTCA
>DAOURC010000184.1 GCA_030625285.1 Eubacteriales bacterium | reverse complement strand
GCCATCAATTACTACCTTCTTTCAGAATTAGTTTATTAATTTCATCTTCATTATTCTCGTTATTTGAAATACAGTACTTATTTTGAAATTTCCCAAATTTCTCTTCCATAGCAGAATATGCTTTTTCAGGAGAACTTCCTTTGTTTGTAAAAATTATAGATTTTGTTTTTATATCGTTATCCATCAAAAAAGAATACACAGCACTAGCGCTATGATTCGCCCATACCGGAGATACAAAATAAACATGTGTTTCATCATTGATTTTTTCCTTTAAATCAACACTATATTTGACCTTTTTCCATCTCGCCGCACAAAAACCAGCTCTTACAAAACCAAATATTCCTTTGTATTTGTTTTCATCCACAATTGGAATTATTTCTATATCCATACCTTCGCCAATCTTCTCGGCTACACGCTTCGAATTACCGGTTCTTGAATAATATAAAATAATCTTCTTCATCTTCTCCCCCCCTACTTTCTCAACATATTCATTATACAATAATTCTTTATTGTAAAGCAAAGAAAGAGCAGATTACTCCGCTCTTTTGATGAATCTCAATTCATTTGCTTCATTTATTTTATCTGCTTCATACTCTATATACACTATGTCTCCTTGATCATAAGTATCGTCAATGAGATCATTGTGATAGACATCAAGGTAATAATCATTGATCAACACTGTAAATTGCTCACCTGATATCTTTTCAATAACGCCGACATGAACAACTAAATTTATTTTTTTTTCAATAATTTTTAGTATGTACGACGCTTCACCTAATTCCAACCCTGCAATTACCTTATTACCAATTACAACATCTTCGATTAGGCTATTATCGGGAACATAAACATTATAAATTTTATTGTCGTCTGAAATTTCAATGGTTTGTTCCTCGATCTTTTCTAACCATCCGACAACTTCGACAATGTTTCCTTCGCTGCTGAAAAAGTCTCTTATAAATATTTGCTGATGAAAGTTATCTTTTGTCTCAAAAGTATCATTGTCTCTCAAGATATACTCAACATAATACTCTCCTCTAACAATTGCCTTAAAAACAAATTTGTATCGATTTTCCTCTTTTGCAGTGGCAACCAACTCTAATCCGCGAATACTATCTGAATTTATAATCCATTCTTCTGTCGCTTCGTCGTTTACATCTAACACTACAGCAAAATACTTATTTACATCGACTGTATATTCTCTATCTTCTTCGGTAAGCACCTTGTCAAATTCATACTTTGATATTTCTTCAATCGAGCTATGATTTTCCTGAATACCTATTACTTCGAGTATAGGCATTTGTGGAGGAATGGACTTAGTCATAATTCCCTTCGTCAACACTGTAATCTTTCTTCCTATAACTAGATTATCTTTACTGACATCATTCCACTTGGTCTCATCTCCTAAGATAAAGATCACTTTACCCTCGCTAGGAAACGAAGCTTGAACTTCAACATATTCATCACTGATAGAAAGAATTTTTCCTTCATAGATATCTTTCGCATAGAAGGTTTGATATTCATCAAAATTCGTTCCCCATTTTAAAGCATAACCGTCTAGTTCATAAGATATTATCACTTCGTCAGTTCCATTGATGATCTTCACTTGATTCTCCGGTAAAACTTCATAGCCCGCTACATCCTGTCCACTATCGATGATTCTTCCTTCAGCTGTCAATTCCATCACAGCCGTCATATCGTCTTGCCTCCATATGCCGATCAAATTATTTTGGACAACCTCCGGCTCTTGATTATTTTGACAACCGCTGAAAAGAATCATTGTAATCAACAAAACTACAATCAATGTTTTCTTCATTTTATTATCACCTCTAATATTAGACGGTAAATACACATATTCAGTTCCTAGCTTTTAAAAATTTTCATCAAATCATCATCTATATCTATGTTCAATATTTAGTTTTCTTTAAGTATAGTATAGAATTCCTCTACTTTATTTACAAGTTTATCTCCAGATACGAATTCAAAAGTTGCTCTATTTATAAATGCTTCCACATTTTCAATGCTGTTTCTCATCATATCGAACGATAATTTCGCCGCTTCTTTTTTATTTTCGTTGACCCAATCTATAGATGCTTTTAATTCTTCCTCGAAGATTTTCATCACTTCTGGGTATTTTTCATAAAGATCTTCTTTTACGATGACTCCCGCATTCGGGAAAATTCCAAATCCGGAATTTGCATCGTTCCAAAGTTCACCGTAATCGATTTCGCTATATTCTTTACCTTGTTTCTTAATAGCTTCGATTGCAAAACTCGCTTCAGGCTCTCTTAGTAAAACGTTGTCGGCTTTACCCATAATGAAATCTGCCATAATCTGTTCTGGTCTTCCAAAAGGATTTCCGAATTTAAGTTTAAATTCTTTATAGTCAAGCCCTTTTGATTCAATAAGATATCTTGTGATTTTAGCAGGTGGAGCATCTTCAAATAACGGCACATGAATTTCCTTGCCCTTTAAATCTCCTAAACTTTTTACTTTTGCATCGCGAGATAAAAGAGTGAAGTTATCCCATATAAAGACTGCCGGCATTTTAACAGCAGCATTTTTGAACTTAGATGCAGTAATTACCGCTGAAAAGCTGATATCCGCTTTTCCATTGACGATCCATCCTAAATGTTTTTCGGTTTCTTCCCATATCTTCAATTCTTTGATGTTTATAGCTTCTTTTAATCTTTCAGATTGCAAGAGTCTCATTATAATAGGATATCCGACGGGAGTTGCTGATTGAATCACCAACGACGGTTTATCTCCAGTATCATTAGCTTTTTCTTCATCTTCATTCTTTGTGAATTTAATCCAAACTTCTGTAGGCTCTTCTTTTTCAACCTC
>DAOURC010000129.1 GCA_030625285.1 Eubacteriales bacterium | reverse complement strand
CAATATTAAAAAAGCTATTAAAAGCAATCCAGACGCAAAGGCTATCTTTGTAATCAATCCTACCTATTATGGGATTACATCGGATTTAAAGGCTATAATTGAATTGGCTCATAAAAACAATATGGTTGTATTATCTGATGAAGCGCACGGGGCGCATTTTGCCTTTCACTCTGAACTTCCTAGTAGTGGAATTGAATTTGGAGCGGATATGGCAGCTGTTTCTCTCCATAAAACTGGAGGGTCATTAACGCAGAGTTCCGCGCTTTTAATGAATAAAAATAGATTGGTAGATTATAATCATCTAAGAAATACCATTAATCTGACTTTAACGACAAGTGCGTCGTATTTTCTGATGGCGAGTATAGATTTCGCCAGAAAGAAATTAGTGATGGAAGGAGAAAAGTATTTAGATGAAATACTATCCATCAGTAGAAAATATAGGTCCCTGATAAATGAAATTCCCGGTTTATATGCATTTGGAAAAGAATTGATTGATAATGTTGGAGTTTGTGATTTCGACGAGACCAAATTATCGGTCAATGTCACAAATTTGAAGCTAAATGGCTATGAGGTATATGATTTGCTTAGAGATGAGTATCATATACAAGCAGAGCTTGCCGATGCAAAAAACGTTTTGTTTATAATAAGTCTTGGCGATGATGAATATTCAATAAGTGCTTTATATAATGCGCTTAAGGAGATAGGCGAAAAATATGTCGGAGGGAATAAACAGGATTTTAGAAAAGCGCTTAATAATCCAGAGGTGATTGTTTCTCCGAGAAATGCATATTATTCAACTAAAAAAACAATTTTGCTTACAGATGCCATAGGAGAAATCAGTGGAGAATCGGTTATGGTATACCCACCGGGAATTCCTATAATTACTCCAGGAGAGCGTATAAGTAGCGACATTGTAGAATATATCGATTTTTTGAAAAAGCAAGATACGGTTATAACTGGACCTGATGATCCAGAGGTTAAATATATAAAAGTATTAGGAATGTAGGAGGAAAATGAAATGGAAATGTGGTATACAGAGTTTCATACGGATACAGTGAAGTGGTCGATAAAAGTAGATAAATCAATATACACAGATAAGAGCGATTTTCAAAGAATCGATATCTTCGATACTGAAGAATTCGGGAGAGTGATGACTCTTGATGGACTGATGATGGTAAATGAGAAAGATCAATTCATTTATCACGATATGATTGTTCATGTTCCGATGGCGACTAATCCGAGCATCGAGAAGGTTTTAGTCATTGGCGGTGGCGATGGCGGTACTGTCAGGGAATTGACTCGTTATAAAACCATCAAGAAAATCGATATGGTGGAAATCGATGAAATGGTCGTCAAGGCTGCCATCAAGTATTTGGATTATACATCAAATAAATTATCCGATGAAAGAGTAAACCTTTATTACGAAGACGGAATCGAATTCGTTAAAGGACTTAAGGATGAATATGACTTGATAATAGTCGATTCTACAGATCCTATCGGACCTGGCGAGGGACTGTTCACTACGGAGTTTTATACTAATTGCTATAACGCTTTAACTGAAAATGGAATCTTGATCAATCAAAAGGAGAGCCCTTATTATGAGCAGACAGCTCATGAGATGAAGCGGTCACATGATAAGCTTTCTACTATATTCCCGGTTATAATGACTTATCAGTATCATATGCCTACTTATCCTTCTGGACATTGGTTGTTTGGTTTTTCTTCAAAGGGATTGAATGCAATTGAAGACCTTGATAAAGATGTATGGAATGCGCTAGGATTAAAAACTGAGTATTATAATACGGATCTTCATGTCGGAGCGTTTATGCTACCTAATTATGTTAAGGAGCTTTTAGATGCGTAATAATGTGGTAACGTTTATGGCTTGTGATTCTGAGTATGAAAAATCAAATATAGTTATATTTGGAGCGCCTTTTGACGGCACTACATCATTTAGACCGGGAACGAGATTCGCACCACCTGTTATGCGTCAGGAATCTTATGGTATTGAGACTTATAGTCCTTATTTGAACATGGATATGGAGGATTATCGTTACAGCGACATAGGCGATTTAGACCTTCCTTTCGGGAATAAAACTAGATGTTTAGATATGATATATGAACAGGCAAAAGAAATTTTAAATGACGGGAAAATACCGTTTATGTTTGGAGGAGAGCATTTAGTATCATACTCTCCGATTAAGGCTGTTTATGAAAAACATCCTGATTTAAGGGTGATTCATTTGGATGCTCATGCTGATCTAAGAGAAGATTATATGCAGGAGGAATTTTCTCATGCAACTGTTATAAGGAGAGCGTGGGATTTTCTTGGAGATGGACGCATATATCAATTCGGTATCAGATCGGGGACTAAAGAGGAATTTGAATTTGCCGAAGAGCATACTTATATGAATATGTTTGATTTAAGTCAAATTGATAAGTATATTGAAGAATTGAAGAAATTCCCTATATATATCACAGTTGATTTAGATGTGTTCGATCCATCGGTTTTTCCAGGTACGGGAACACCCGAACCAGGTGGTATCGTTATTAATGAATTCATAGAATTTTTGAAAAAAATTAAAGGATTGAATATTGTTGGAGCTGATGTAGTCGAGCTTTCTCCTCATTATGATCATTCTGGAATATCAAGCGCCTTAGCTGTAAAAGTAGTACGAGAAATGCTGCTGGTTATGTCGGATAAATAAGTAAAAAAGAATATTACGCGAGGTTATATCGTATTAATATTCTTTTTGCTTTAAAATCATGGAATTTTCTGAAAAGTGATTAGAAAAGTTTTTTTATTAGAGTATACTGTGATACAATATTAAAAGTATATGCTAATATCCTAATATAGATTGACATCAAGTTGTATATGAGTAAATTTGGAGGTGTGATATTTGAAGATTATTGACGGGAAAGTAATTTCCGCTAAGTTGAAAGAAGAATTAAAAGAAGAAGTTGAAAAATTGAAAGAAGTAGGGATTATACCTGGATTAGCAGTAATTATTGTAGGAAATGATCCAGCTTCAAAAACATATGTAAACAGCAAAGAGAAAAATGCTGAAAAACTAGGATTGTATTCAGTTAAACATCAATTGGAAGAAAAGGTTTCAGAAGAAAAATTGCTTAAATTGATTGATGATTTGAACAATGATTCGAAAATTCACGGTATTCTAGTGCAGTTGCCTTTGCCGGATCATATTGATTCGAAAAAAGTGCTTAACAAGATATCCATAGAAAAAGATGTTGACGGATTTCATCCTGAAAATGTTGGAAAAATGATTGTTGGAGACAAGGCGTTTTTACCATGTACACCTAATGGTGTAATAAAAATGTTGGAATACGAAAATATCGAAATCACAGGGAAACATGCAGTTATAATCGGAAGAAGCAATATTGTCGGTAAACCGATGGCTGCTTTATTACTAGAAAGAAACGCTACAGTCACTGTATGTCATTCGAGAACAAAGAATTTATCAGAAATCGTTAATTTAGCTGATATTGTTGTCGCGGCTGTAGGAAGACCGAATTTTGTCAAGGCTGATATGGTAAAAGAAGGAGCTGTTGTCATTGACGTTGGAATCAATCGTGTTGATGGAAAACTTGTAGGAGATGTTGACTTTGACTCAGTAAAAGAAAAAGCATCGCTTATTACACCAGTACCAGGTGGAGTTGGTCCTGTGACGATTGCAATGTTGATGTATA
>DAOURC010000002.1 GCA_030625285.1 Eubacteriales bacterium | reverse complement strand
GACATTATCGTACTTGATATATTCTTTCGTTATATCATCTCTTAGATAATCTAAATTCTTCAAATAGATTTCAGTAGCATTAATAGCTAGAGGACTATCGACATATATAGGAATATTTTTGAAGTCTTCATAACGATTGTTCTTTATCGCATACGATTTCAATGAATAAAGCATCTCTTGAGTTCTACCTACTGAAAATGCAGGAATTATTATCGTTCCGTTATTATCTATTGTAGTGAATACCTCTGTATATAAATTTTTAAGCCTTAAATCTATATGTTCATGAACCCGGTTTCCGTATGTGCTTTCCATAAATACATAATCGGCTTTTTTTAATGAAGCGGGCGGATTTTGAAGTAGAGAAGATTCGTGACCCAAGTCTCCTGAAAATATAATTTTTTTATCGTTATAATCGATTTCTACATATGCAGAACCCAGTAAATGCCCTGCGTTGTGATATGTGAAACGAATATCTTTTTCACTAAAGGATTTCCCGTATCTAAGAGGATAAAAATATTGAATTGTCTCGTAAACATCATCTTCTGTATAGAGAACATCTGATAGATCGATATCGTCTTCTTTGCTTTTTTCTTGATCTTGAAGCTGTATCTTTGCACTGTCTAGCAGTAGTATTTCAACTAAATCTTTAGTTGGAGGTGTCATAAATATTTTTCCTTTAAAACCCTGTCTGACAAGCATGGGAAGTCTTCCGCTATGATCGATGTGGCAATGAGTCAAAATTACGAAATCAAGCTCTGAAGGATTGAAGGTGAATTCCTCATGGTTTAGTTTTGTTTCTCTGACGCTTCCTTGAAACATTCCACAGTCGACTAAAAACTTTGTTTTCTCAGTTTCTATATAATGACAAGAACCTGTTACCATCTCGGCGGCGCCGTTAAAAGTTATCTTCATTATTAATGCCTCCTTTATCATAATTGTACACAAAAATTTATCGCAATTGTAAAAAAAATGATAAAATTATAAAAAGGAAGGTGAAGTAATGAAACTTGTAACTTTTGAATATGAAAATAAAAGAAAAATCGGTAAGCTTGAAAATGATGAAGTACATGAAATTTTAAACTATGATAGTATGTTGGATTTAATAGATGAAAATGATTTGTCGAATCTAAAATTAAGTGAAGAATTTTATAATTTAGATGAAATAAAGTTATTGTCACCGATTCCAAATCCGAGGAGAAATATTATCTGTTTAGGTAAAAACTATATTGATCACGCTATCGAGCTAAAAGGTAAGATTTCTGCTGATGTTTTTATTCCGGAACGTCCGATATATTTTTCTAAATTTGTAGATGAAGCCATTGGAACGAATTGTGATGTCTTGTCTTATTATGATGAGTTAGGCACACTGGATTATGAGGTTGAACTTGCTATCATCATTGGTAAAAAAGGAAAGAATATCATGGCGGAAGATGCTGAAAATTATATATTTGGATATGCTGTTGCAAATGATTATAGCATGAGAGAACTGCAAAAGGACCATTATCAATGGGTCAAGGGAAAAAGTCTCGATACACATACTGCGATTGGACCAAGTATTATTACTGCAGATGAAATTCCTTATCCGCTGGTGTTGGATATTAAATCATATGTAAATGATGAACTCAGGCAATCTTCGTCAACTGAGAATTTGATTTTTGATATGGGTTATATAATAAGCGATTTTTCAAAGAATACAACATTATTGCCTGGAGATATTATTTTCACAGGAACACCTGCTGGAGTGGGGATGGGGTTTGCGCCTCCTAAATATTTAAATCCTGGAGATAGGGTAAGGTGTGAGATAGAGAAAATTGGAGAATTGGCAAACTATATTAAGTAGTTTATAACTTGATTATAAAGTGTATATATTAAATAGATATATAGACATAGGAGGTATTTTTATGAATAGTTTGAAACTTGCTGAAAAAAGAAGGTCGGTTAGAGAGTACAAAAATAGGAGATTAAGCGAGGACGATAGAAATTATCTAAAACAATTGATAACGGAAAAACCTTTAATAGCTGAGGATGCAAGCTTGGAATTTATTTTTATCGAGGATGGAGAAAAAGCGGCAAAAGATTTGGAAGGAGGATTAGCTGGATATTTTGGAAAAATGATTGAGGCTCCTCATTATTTTGCTTTGCTGAGCGATCCGAAGAGTAAATGCTATAAAATAACTGGATATGTTGGAGAATGGTTGATTTTAAATGCCACAAAAAAAGATATAGGCACGTGTTGGATAGAAGTTATAGATAGTGAAAAAACCAAAGAAGTACTGAATATTCAAAGTGATAAGGAGGTAGTTGCTTTGATAGCGGCTGGGTATCCAAAAAAGGAATATAAATTATCGAATATATATGCATCTATTAAAAGAGGAAGCATATCTGCTTTGACTGATTTAGGGTATCCCAATATAGATAGTGGTTATTCGAAAGAGATAGTCAGCAGTAGGAAATCAATAACAGAATTTGTGTTTATCGATAAATGGGGGAACGTTCCTGATATTGAAGAGTTGGAAATGCGCGGTATTCATGAGGCTCTATTCTATATGAGATTGGCACCTTCGTATAAAAATAGACAACCTTGGTATTTTGTAGTAAGAGGGAATGAAATCGATTTATTCATTAAGCAAAGCGACGAGATAAGTGAAGCGATGCAGTGTTTAGATGCAGGTATAGCGATGTTTTACTTTGAAGTTGGATTGCATGATGCTGGGATAAAAGGTAACTGGAATTTATCTGATTTTGATATAGAATCAGAAATTACAGAGGATTATAAGGCTGCAGGAAGATATCAGTATTGAATGAATAATAAAGATGCTCTTTTAAATAAGAGCATCTTTATCATTCTAGACTTATCAATGTCAATTGTTCAACGCCGCTTAATTTTTTAATCGATTCAAGAAGTGCGTTATATGAATTATCCAAGTTAGAGATATCGAAATGTATTGAAACATTTGCAAAACCGCTTTCTGGAGGGTTTTGTGTTATTGTGAGAATATTGCCGTTGTGATCTGAAATTGTATCTAAAATTTTACTGAGCACACCGGATTCGTGTTTTAAAATCAAGTTAATTGTAGATTTGTTTCCTAAAGCGCCGTTTTCTAATAAAAATACATGGTCGCAGTATTTATAATAAGTGCTTCTAGATAGACCTACTTTGTTGACTGCTTCCGTGATGCTGGATACAAGATTTGAATTGATAAGATTTTTGGCTTCGATTACCTTGATAAATACATCGGGGATAATATCTTCGCTAACTATAAAGAATTTTTTAGTGTTCATGGCTATCCTCCTAATGTCCTTGTGGCTAGGACGATTGTGTTTAAAGACATTATAACACAGATATTCTTTCGAGTGAATTAATGTATGATTTTGATGCCTTTATGGATGTCTTATGATAGAATGAGATAGTTAGAAAATTTGAGGGGTGTAGGAATGAATAATAGAATTATAGTAGTATTAATTGTTGTAATAACCATACTTTTTTCCGTGACTGGTTGTACATCAAAACGACTGGATTTACCTATAGAAGAGACTGATCCTGATGTAGTCGTGATTGAAATCGATGAGAAAGAAGTAATTGAAGAAGAAGAGATAATAGAAGAAGAAGTAATCGAGGAAGAGCCGATTGAAGAAGAAATAATAGAGGAAGAAACAAATTATGTTCACGTGAATATTCATGGACTTAATTTTAGAGAGGGCTCTAGTTCTGATACTAGAGTTATAAGAGTTTTAGAATACGATGAGAAATTAGAAGTGATCGGCAACGAGAACGATCATTGGATTCAAGTAGTTGATAATTCCGGAGTAATGGGCTGGGTTTTTCATAAATACGTGAATTTTGAAAAAGAACTGATTGAAGAAGAAGTCAGCAAAATTAAAAGAGTTTATCACGATGTCGATTACGATGCATATGAAAAAACTTTGGATTTTGAAAATAATCCTTATGTAGATGTTAAGGGTGTATATGTATCTGGAAACTCTGCAGCGTCTAATATCGATTATTTTATCGAGTTGGTGAAAAACACTGAAATCAACAGTCTGATTATCGATATAAAAGATGATAACGGTGTGATGTTGTTTCAAAGTGAAACAGCTAAAAATACTTTGGGAGACAAATATAAATTTTATATTAAGGACATAGAGTCATTTATTAAAAAATTAAAGGATGAGGATATTTATTTGATAGGACGGTTGGTTTCATTCAAATCGCCTAAATATGCCTCAGTTCATCCAGAAAGAGCAATTACTTATAAAGATGGGACGCTTTTTAAAACAAATGACGGTGTTTCTTGGGGGACTCCTCATGACAGAGAACTTTGGAAATATTTAACCGGAATTGCTAAAGAAGCAGCAGAAATCGGGTTTAATGAAGTTCAATTTGATTATGTGCGTTTTCCAACTGCAAGTAGCAAGAATTTAGATTCTCTATTGGACTACAGAAACGATTTGGAAGAAACCAAGACAAAAGCAATTCAATCGTTCATTAAATATGCACAGGAAGAACTTGATGATTATGAACTGTATTTATCAGCTGATGTTTACGGATGGACTTCAACTGCAATCAACGATGTTGGAATAGGGCAGCATTGGGAAGGAATCAGCAATGTTATAGATGTTACAAGCCCGATGTTTTATCCATCGCATTACGGAGAAGGAAACTTTGGATTTGAAGTACCGGATGCTCATCCTTATGAAGTTATGTATAGAGCGACAGAAGATGCAATTAAAAGAAATAGTAATATAGAAACACCGGCGAAGATCCGCCCGTGGATTCAATCATTTACTGCTGGATGGGTAAAAGGGCACATAAATTATACGATAGATAGAGTGAATGATCAGATCAGAGCTTTAAAAGAGCTTGGAATTGACGAATATATGTTGTGGAACTCCGGAAACAAATACAATATTGACGGTATTGGAGTAGAATAGGGGGTAAATTATGAATGCGAGTTATGAAATAGCGAAGAAATTATTGGAAATCAAAGCAGTTGTAATAACTAATGAAGATAATCTATTTACATGGGCTTCTGGGATAAAATCACCGATTTATTGTGATAATCGGTTGATAATGGCATACCCGGAGTTCAGAAAACATGTAGCTTCTGAATTTGCCAAGCGAATTAACGAACTGGATGAGGATATCGATGTGATAGTCGGGACTGCTACTGCGGGAATACCGCACGCGGCTTGGGTGGCTGATCTTATGGATAAACCCATGGCATATGTGAGAAGCTCATCTAAGGTGCACGGAAAGAGGAATCAGATAGAGGGAATAGTCACTGAAGGGCAAAAGGTCGTTGTCGTTGAAGATTTGCTCAGCACTGGTGGGAGTGCTTTAAACGCAGTTGAGGCTTTGAAAGAAGTAGGCGCGGATGTCATCAAGGTTTATTCGATATTTAATTATAATTTCGATGAACTGGTGGTAAGCTTTGCTAACCATTTAATGAGTTATGAATCATTGACGGATTATAAAACGCTACTTCCTATAGCTAAAGAAATCGGATATATAACTGACAAGGATTATGAAGTGCTTAAATCATGGAGCGAGAATCCAAAAATGTTTATAAAGTAATTGTAATATGAGGTGGAATAATTGAGATTAAGAAAAGAACATGGAGTAAAAGAAAAATTAGAAGAATACAAAGATTTAGTTGTTTTTTTAGAAGAATCAAAAAAAATGAAATTTGAAGGGTTGTTTAATAACGACAATCCTATAAAAGCTGAATTCGGTATTGGAAAAGGAAGATTTATCATTGAAATGGCAAAAAGAAATCCTGATATCAACTATATAGGTATTGAGCTTAGGGATCAGGTTCTTTTAAAAGCTGTTAAAAAAGCTGATGATGAAAAAATTGCAAATGTTAAATTCTTGGTGGCGAACATTGAAAACATTACAGACATTTTCGAAGAAAATTCTTTGGATGGGCTTTATTTGAATTTCTCCGATCCTTGGCCGAAGAAAAGACATTTCAAAAGAAGGCTGACGTATAGAGAATTTATCAGTAAATATAATGTGATTCTAAAAGAAGATTCTTGGATTAGATTCAAAACTGACAATATTTCTTTATTTCAGTTTACTCTAAACGAGTTGGCTGAATTGAGAGTGATAATGAAGGAAATTTCACTTGATGTTCATGAAGATGACGGGTTTGTTGATAATATAATGACGGAATATGAAGAGAAGTTTTCAAAGAAGGGCAATAAAATAATGTCGGTAACTTTTATGCCACATCGGTAGAGGTGGGAATATGAGCAAAAAAAGTTTTATAATTTCAACGAGCACAATAGTTATAGCGTTGCTTATAGTGGTGGCTGTTTTTTTAAAAGTAAGCATTGTAGACATTCTTTTATTTTTGAAATTGATAATAAGTAGATTTTTTTTGTTATATGCCTTAGCTGTAGCGATATTTATTTTTCTTGATAATGACGAGCCGTATAGAACGTTGTCGTGGTTATTGGTACTGTTGTTACTACCTTATGTAGGTATAGTTTTATATATTTTACTAGGAAAAAACGTGCGGCCTAAAAGAGTCGCCAGCAGGAAAAAAATTAGTGATATGAGTATTGAAGAAAGAGTTGCAGAGAGCCAAACGGATGCTATCAATTATCTTATAAGCGTCAATGAGGGTGGAGTTTTAACTCAGCATACAAAAATTATCAAGCTTTTGCTTAAAAATTCAAATTCGTTATTTGGCATCAACAACAAAGTGGAAATTCTTACTAACGGTGTTCAGACTTTTAGTAGAATCATGAGATCTTTAATCGAAGCAAAAGAGAATATTTATATGGAATACTTCATTATAAAGGACGATCAACTGGGAAACAAAATAAAAGACATTTTGATAGATAAGGCAAAACAAGGCGTTAAAGTCAAAGTTATATATGATGCAGTTGGTTGTTGGAAATTGGGAAAAGAATTCAAACAGCAATTAATAGATGCCGGAGTTGAAATACATCCTTTTTATCCAGTAGCCTTTCCGATACTTTCAAGGAAATTGAATTATAGAAATCATCGGAAAATTCTTATAGTGGACGGTGAGACAGGGTATTTAGGTGGTCTTAATATTGGAGATGAATATCTAGGCAAGAGTGAAAAACTAGGATTTTGGCGAGACACTCATATGAAAATCGAAGGCGAGGGAGTCAGATCTCTTGAGAAAATTTTTATAAATGATTGGAAATTCGTTTCTGGTGAAATTTTAGAGGCAAATCAGTCATATAAACCACGTACCTATGAAAAACATTGTATTATGCAAATCGCCGCAAGTGGACCAGATAGTGACTGGCAGAATATTCATCAAGGGTATTTTTCTCTTATCGCAACCGCTAAGGAAAGAATTTGGATTGAAACACCATATCTTGTCCCCGATGAAAGCTTGAGAATGGCATTGAAGACGGCTGCCTTAAGTGGGGTTGATGTAAAAATCATCATACCTAATAAACCTGATCATTTTTTTGTGTATTGGGCTTCGAGGGATAATATTGAAGGTTTAGTTGAAGCTGGAGTAAAGATATACACTTATGAAAGAGGGTTTATTCATAGTAAAATTCTAACGGTTGATGGAATGGCGGCTTCTGTTGGAACAGCGAATATGGATATTAGAAG
Organism: Eubacteriales bacterium; assembly: GCA_030625285.1. Classification (GTDB taxonomy): domain Bacteria; phylum Bacillota; class Clostridia; order Peptostreptococcales; family Acidaminobacteraceae; genus DAOURC01. The sequence goes on along the minus strand of DAOURC010000002.1, from coordinate 12,896 downwards.
TTTTGGAATTAATTATGAAGTGAATGCTTTTATCTATGGAAAAGAAACGATCGAGAGATTGGAACAGGATTTTATCATGGATTTACAGGATTCTAAAATAATCGATTATGAAAGTCATTTAAAAAGAGGATTAAAAGAAAAAACATTAGAGGCCTTAGGAAGACTGGTCTCGCCAATTCAGTAAGGAGTTTGTATATGGTTTATGGACTAATAACGATGTTGATCATTATCTTTGATCAATTATCGAAGTATTTTGCAAGGGTTTACTTGGCGCCAATCGATACATATCCTATTATAAAAGATATTTTTCATTTAACTTACAGACAAAATACGGGAGCGGCTTTCAGTATTTTAAGGGGAAATGTATTTTTGCTGGTAGGGATGACTTTTGTTGTGATTTTGGCAATGATAGTTTTATTATATAAATTGATTAAACACAAAGAACATTGGTTGCTGTTGATGAGTTTAAGTTTTGTTTTAGGCGGAGCTATTGGGAATCTAATAGATCGGGTTTATTTAAAATATGTTGTTGATTATTTTGATTTTAGATTGATAAACTTCGCAGTTTTTAATATAGGAGATTCGTTTATCGTGGTCGGTGCGATATTGATAGGTATTTATATTATTTTCATTGATGGAAAAAAGACTTCTAGTTGAAGTCTTTTTTATTGTTTTTGTAATAATTGAGGTAAGCGGCGCTGATGATTAATGTTGCTCCTAAAACACTTAAAAGGTCGGGAAAATCATTAAAAAACATTGCGGAGAAAAATATTGAGAAGATGATGTTTCCATAACTGTAAATGGAAATTTTTGATGCGCTCGCATATTTATAAGCATATGTCATAAGAATTTGGGCAGTCATCGCGGCAACACCTATTGATAACACTGGAATTAAATCTTATAAAGGTGGCATTGAAAATCCGTAAATGAACATCAGCGGTATAGCGACAATGATGTTGACTAAGCCGAAATGAAATACGATAGACTCGGGTGTGTCGTAGTCTCTTAAATATCTAACAACTACGTATGCGGCACCGGCGAATGTAGCTGATAACAGACCGGTTATTGAGGGTAAGATTTCAAATGTACCCACTGGTTTAATAACTAGACTGGCACCGAAGAGCGCGATAAAAATAGAAATAATTTGATGTTTATATATATTTTCTTTTAAAAAAACAAAACTGAAAATGATTACGAAAAAAGGTGATAATTTGTTTAGCATAACAGCATTTGCCAGATTCATATTTCTTATGGTGAAGTAATAGAGAAAAACACCTAAAGTTCCAAGAGAAGCACGAAGAAGATTGAATTTCAGGTTGTTTGATTTTAATTTAATTCCTTTGAATTTCGAATAGATTCCGTAAAAAGTTACAGCGACAAGTCCTCTGAAAAATACCATTTGATAAAGAGGATATGAACCTGCGAATTTTACAGAAAGTGCCATGAGTGCAAAGAAAAAAGATGATGATACAAGTAGTAAAACGGCTGTCTTTTGATTTTTCATAAAAAATTCCTCCAATAAATATGTTGTTATATTACCATATTTATCATAATAGTAGTATAGGAAAAAAGACTATAATCGATTTTGTTGTTGAAGTGTATGAACTGATAAAAACTCAGTTTGATACTTAATAAACATAATAAAACGACTAAACATTGAAATTTAGACGTTTTATTATGAATCCTAAATTATTTCATTAAAATACAGCTAGCTGTATTTCAATATCTAGAAATATTTACATCTCCTGATGTTGTTGTGGTAGAAATAGCATATTCGTCACTACCGACTTGGCCTCGTAATATACCGCGTTTTATTGCACCGATGATAGTAAGGGGGAAATCGCATTCTATATCACCAGATACAGTTTTGCCGGTTACTTCAAACTCCGAATTTTTTGGTAATTCTATTTCAGCGTCACCTGAAACGCTTTTCATAGTAAAATCTCCATCTAGTTGTTTGTATTTGATATTGATATCTCCTGATACTGCAGAAAACATCATATTGCCTCTAAATAAACCTATTTCGCAATCACCTGAAGTGGTTTTGACAAGAGAATTCACTGAATAAATAATATCGGCCGACATATCTCCAGAAACTGATGAAAACCTAAACGAATCAATGTCTAAGTAATTAAGTTTTAAATCACCTGAGATAGTCTTAACGCTAAGGCTTTCTTTATATTTTCTTGGCAGTCTTATTAACAACTCTTTTCCACCTGAATCTGAAAATGATATCCCGAAGAGAAAATTACCGTTTTTTTCTTTTTTCTCAGATATTCTTATAGCTTTTGAGTTTTCTTCAACGATTACTTTAAAGTTGTTTTCATCGTTTTCGGTGTAGTTTATATATTTAACCAATATATCTTCTCTTTCTTCAGTAATGATATTTACATCGGTAGATATTACTTTAATTGAAACTTCTTTTTTTCCATCGCAATTAAGTGAAAATTCTTGAGTAATATTAAAGTTTCTAACTTCTTTATCTTCATCCGTTAAATAGTCACCTTCATCATACTTTTTTTGAAATTCATCACTATCGACAGCTCTTACGCTTTCCAAAACGTCATTTACGACGCCCTGTGAAAACACTGCTGCATCTTTTCCGAATTTGGACATTTCTCTTCTTAAGCTTTTTGCATCCTTCTGAAAAGATTTCATTTCCTTTTTTAAATTACCACCAAGAGATTTCATTTCTCTTTTAAACTCTTCCTTATCAAACTCTTTCTTGAATTTCTCGCCATTGCCTTTAATGTCAATTTTGATTTTGTCTTTTAGCATTTCAGCCTTGCTTTTAATCTCATCAACTTTAACTCGCAAAATTTCTTCCGCTTCCTCGCTCAACGATTCTTCATCAACTGCATCCTCTAGAGTATCTTCAACTTTTTCTGGCGCAATATTTCTGGTTTCGCTAGCAACATCTACCTCATTTAGCGTTTCTAACAAGTTTAGCCCTTCGGCGGGTGTGATGATGTTTTTTTCAATCATTTCAAGTATTTTCATTTTTTCTTCAGACATTTCATACCTCCTATAATCCTTTTATAAGCTTCATAGCTTTTTCAGATGAAATCTTTCCCTCGCTTAGCCTTTCAAGAATTTCTTTTTTAGTTAGCATTTCGGAATTTTCGTCTTCTGAATAACCTAATGCTTGTATAACATTTTCTAAGTTCTTTTTAACAGTCGGATAAGAAATTCCTAAATCTTTTTCGATTTCTTTAATGTTCCCTCTGTTTTTAACAAATATCTCGATAAAGTATTTTTCTTCTTTTGTAAGATAATTAAACTTATCTAATTTAAAGTGTCCTCTCAATGTAGTATCACAATCATTACAGTGTAATTCTGTCACTTCTAACTTTGATGAACAGACGGGACATGTACCTAAAACATTTCTTTTCATAATGGACCTCCATAATTATATAATTTAGTATTATTTCTAACTAAAGAATACTCCTGCTATTAACCGATGTCAATATTAAATTAATTATATTAATTTGTAGTTTGAATAAATCAAGGTGTAAATCAATAAAATTGTTTTATGTGCGTTTTAATGCGTTCTGAAAAAACAGACATTTAGCCATTAAAAAAAGATTTGAGGTAATAAATCTTAGACCTCAACGCTATTTATCTTTTCCATGAATCAAATGTTTCATCTAATGTTTTGTAGGATTCAACTCTTGATTAGAATCACGTGAGGAGAGAACAGATTGGATAATACAAAAATGAGATGGTTCGCAACGAGCGAAAATAAGTCAAAAACTTAGTTTAGCTTGTAATTTAAACATTTAGCTAGGTTTTGTTTTTCTAGAAGAGTCAAATTGAGGAAAAAAAGATGATGATATATGCAGTAAAACGGCTGTTTTTTGATTTTTCATAAAAAATTCCTTCAATAAAGATGTTGTTATATTACTATATTTATTATTATAATAGTAGAAGAGGAAAGAAGGTTGTAATTGCTTTTGTTATTTAAGCTTATATGCAGTGATAAAATAAGGAGGGAATTGTGTGAACTATAAGTATTTTGTTTTGGAAAAAGAAGAAAATGTTTTAAAAGTTAAAATTAATAGACCTAATAATCTCAACGCTCTTAATTCGGAGGTTCTAAAAGAGTTAGATCGATTATTAGATGAGATTGAATCAGACGAAGAAGTGCATGTTTCGGTATTCACTGGAGAAGGCAAGGCTTTTATTGCTGGTGCGGATATTGATGAAATGTCAGATCTTGATTTTAATGAGGCGGTAAAATTTTCTGAAATGGGACAAAATGTATTCCTGAAATTAGAGGAAATGTCGAAACCTACGATTGCCGCAATAAATGGTTATTGTCTGGGTGGAGGCAATGAATTTGCACTTTCTTGCGATATACGAGTTGCTTCTGAAAAGGCTAAATTTGGTCAACCTGAAGTAACGTTGGGAATCACGCCGGGATTTGCCGGAACTCAAAGATTGGCGAAATTGGTTGGTGTTTCTGCTGCTAAAGAGATAATATTTACTGGCGGTATTTATGATGCTGAGCATGCAAAATCTATTGGGTTGGTTTCTAGAGTGGTTGCAAAAGATGAACTGATGGATGAGGCTATGATTCTTGCAAAGAAGATTGCGAAAAATGGTCAAATTGCAATTAGATGTTCGAAAAAAGCGATTAACGAGGGTTCTCATAGAGATATTACGATAGGTAATAAAATTGAGGCGAATTACTTCGGTATAACTTTTAATACCAAAGATCAAAAGGGCGCGATGAAGGCGTTTTTAAGTAAAGAAAAATATAAGTTTGAAAACAAATAAGGGGGAAATTCAGATGAAAATTGGTGTAATTGGTGCGGGGACTATGGGTTCTGGAATAATTCAGATTTTAGCATCTTCAGGTCATGAAATAATTATCAAGGAAATGAAAGAAGAATTTTTGCAAAGTGGATTGGGCAGAATTGAAAAAGGATACGATAGACTAGTAAAAAAAGAAAAAATTACAGAAATCATAAAAAATGAATATATGGGTAGAATCTCTGGAACGTTAGAATATGAAGGCTTAAAGGATTGTGAAATTGTCATTGAAGCTGCTGTGGAGAATATGGCGATTAAAAAAGATATTTTTAAAATATTAGATGAAGTTGTAAATAAAGATGCAATTTTAGCGTCAAACACATCATCGCTATCGGTTACAGAAATATCAAGTGCGACAAATAGACCTGATAAAGTTATCGGCATGCATTTCTTTAATCCGGTGCCGGTTATGAAATTGATTGAAGTCATTAAAGGAATTGCTACTTCGGATGAAACCTATGCAAAGATTGATGAATTGGCAAAAAGTATAGGTAAAGAGCCTATAAAAGTAGAAGAAGCGTCAGGATTTGTTGTAAATAGAATATTGATTCCTATGATTAATGAAGCTGTCGGTATCTTAGCCGATGGAGTAGCCACTGCCGAGGATATAGATAATGCTATGAAACTGGGAGCTAATCATCCGATTGGACCATTGGCTTTGGCGGATTTAATAGGGAATGATGTAAATTTAGCAATTATGGAAGTATTGTATGAAGAATTTGGAGATTCAAAATATAGACCGCATCCATTATTAAGAAAGATGGTAAGAGGTGGCTTGTTAGGTAGAAAATCAGGCAAAGGATTTTATGAATATAACTAAGAACTTGCCTTATTACAAGAATGTGGTAGAATGTTATGGATAACATTAGAAAGGAGAATTCGATGAAAGGTCATTTTAGAATTTTCATTGGTGCTTTTATCATTTTTTCCCTATTTATAGGTTCTGCAATTTTTGCATTTGATAAATATTATTATGTCGATTCCAGCGTTGAGCAGGAAATAGTGTTGGATATCGATAAGGAAAAAATAGACGAAAAAGATGTGAAAACTGAATTAGAGAGATTGATTGAACACAGCAATAGGGTAAATGTATTGTTATTTGGAACTGATGGTGCGCGTGCCGATACTATCATGGTAGCAAGTTATGATTTTGAAAAACAGATTGTAGACTTGATTTCTATACCGAGAGATACTTACAACCCTGTTCCTGGACATGATCTGCAAGGACAAAATAAAATCAATGCTGTTTATGGATTCCCGGGACAAGATGGCGGATCTTTAGGTTTAAAAGCAACTATGGAAGAGGTTTTGGGTATTCCCGTCGAGTACTATGTCAAGGTGAATTACAATGGCGTTAAAGCTGTTGTAGATGTATTGGGAGGTATTGAAGTGGATGTGCCTTTTGATATGAAATATGACGATGAAGTTGCTGATCCACCGCTGAATATTGATATTAAAGCTGGAACTCAGGTACTGAGTGGCGAAAAAGCCATGGAGTATCTTAGATGGAGAAAAAATAATGGAGAATCTGGGGAAGGTGACTTACCTAGAATTGAAAGACAGCAGAATTTTTTAACTTTGATTGCTAAGAAATCATTGAGTTATAAATTACCTACTGTAGCGAATACAGTTTTTGAATATGTAAAGACTAATATGTCGATAGATAAGGTGCTGTTTTACTCTACAAAAGCTATTGGATTTGAAATAGAAAATTTGAATCGATATAGGATACCTGGAACAGTAAGTAGCGATGGACATGGATTCTATATTCACGATCCAGATAAAACTGAGCAAATGATGATTGAAATGTATAAACAATAAAGGCGACTATGTCGTCTTTTTTTTAAAAAAGTGGTGGGATAATATGGCAAAATTAAATGATGTTTTAAAAAATTTGATATTAGCTATGTTGTTGGGTTTCGCTGCCAGCCTGATAGGTGAACTTTTACTTGAGGCGATTAAAACTTCAACTGAAAGTTTAGCAACAAAACAAATTTGGTATATTTATCCTTTGATTGGTTCTGTTTTTTTAGTTGTTGTAAGAAGGTATATGCTCGGTGATAATATTGATTTCGGAATTGATGAGATACAAGATGAAATTAAAAACATAAGATATAAAGTGATGAACATTGAAGATACTCTTGTTAAATCTTTATTGACATTTATTACTTTAGTATTCGGGTTTTCGGCAGGCAAGTTTGGTCCGCTGATTCACATTGGCGGTTCTATTGGATCAAACGTGGCATATAATCTAAAATTGGATAAAGAAGATATTCGGTATTTTATAGGTGCGGGTGTTGCAGCTACATTGTCTGGATTTTTTGGAAATCCATTATTTGGAGCTTTTTTTGCCATTGAGATTTTATTTCATTATAAAATCAACTGGCGAGTGATATATATATTCATCGGTGGATTTTCTGCATTGATTGTTTCAAAATTCATTATACAGGAAGATTTTTTTTATATTGAGCGTTTCGGCGTCGATTTATCAATTGGAGAAATTGTTATAAGATTATTGATAATAGGTATTGTAACGGGCCTTGTTTCAAGCGTTTATGATGTGATTCTAAAAAAATCAAAATCTTTTATTAAAAAGAATGAAAAATTTTACTATCCTTTAATCGGCGGAATATTAATGAGTTCAATAGGGTATTTTTATCCTCAAATATTCGATTTATACATAGATATCAACCATATAACGATAAATGGGGAATTGTTGATACATACAGCAATTATCTTGATTTTTCTTAAACTCATCGCTACAGGAATCACATTTTCATTCGGTGGAGTCGGAGGCGGATTTGGTCCTGCGATTTACATTGGTACATTGATAGGATATTCTGTTTCGGTATTTGGTCTTCAGGCGAATTATTGCAACATTTTAGGAATGGTCGGAATGATGGCTGGATATTCAAATGCACCGATTGCATCGGCCTTTCTCTTTGCTGGAATTATGGGAGATAAACTGTTTTTTATTCCTTTTATAATTTTGGGTATAATTAGTTCTTACTTAAACAAACGTGTTGTAAGTGGAATTATGGGAAAAAGGAGTGAATAACGTGATGTATCAGAAACTGATAAATTCTTTTCATGAAAATCGAAATTATGAAAAAGCCAATAGTATGAAGGCCTATATGAAAGATCAATTTGAATTTCTTGGAATACAAAAGGATCAGAGAAGTTCTCTACAAAAAGAATTCATCAAAGATGCAAAAAAAACAAAAGAAGTTGATTGGGATATTGTTTTTACATTATGGAATTTGCCTGAAAGAGAATTTCAATATATTGCAATGGACTACATTGTTTCGTTAAAGGATAATCTTAATAAAGAAGATATATATAATGTCGAGAAGTTGATAACTGAAAAATCATGGTGGGATACTGTGGATCTGTTATCGAGCAAGGTGGTAGGTACATTATGTCTTAAGTATCCAGAATTGATAGAAGTTGTGTCGAGTTGGTCTGAGAGCGATAATATGTGGCTTAAAAGAAGTAGCATACTGTTTCAATTGAAGTATAAAGAGAAAACGAATGTAGAAGTTCTTAAAGAGATTATTTTGAATAACAATATGGATAATGAATTTTTTATCGCTAAGGCAATAGGTTGGATTTTAAGAGAATATTCAAAGACAAACCCTGATTGGGTCAAGGAATTTATCGAGAATAATCATTTGCAAAAATTAAGTGTAAGAGAAGGGAGTAAATATATCTAATGAAAATCTTATTTTATGCAGTATATGTTGTTTTTTCTGGAATCGGCAAAAGTATAAAGGGCGTTAACAAGGCTATAGAGATAATCAAACCAAGAAACGCTATAGAGTGGATTATATTGATCATTGCTATTCCCCTGCCTTTTGGAGTGACTGGTTTGTTTTTGTATAAATATTATAGAAAAAAATAAGAACAGGATTTTATCCTGTTCTTTGTTATATAAGCATTTCACCGAGCAGATAAATATTTCCTGCGCCCATTGTGAAGAAAAGTGTATTTTCGTCAAGTTTTTGAATCAAGTATTCTTTGGCTTCGTCAAACGAAGCACAATAGGTGGCTTTTTTCCCGTTTTTGACAATTAGCTCTGTCAAATCTTTTGAATGAATTCCTAAATCATCAGTCTCTCTAGCGGCGTATATATCAGTTATAATAATTTCATCCGCATTTTCAAAAGCTAAAGAAAATTCGCTTAGCAATTCTTTTGTCCTTGTATAGGTGTGTGGTTGAAAAGCTACTATGATTTTTTTATCCTGTATTTTCTTGGCTGCTTCAAGTGTTGCTTTAATCTCCGAGGGATGATGGGCATAATCATCTATGATTTTAGCGCCGTTATAAGTACCTTTGAATTCAAATCTTCTCTGGGCTCCTTTAAAAGAACGAAGGGCATTTTGAATAATGTCGAATTCTATCCCATAATTATGTGCAATTGAAATTGCTGCTAAACTATTGTAGATATTATGTCTTCCGGGAATCGACAATTCAATTTTACCCGCTAATTCACCGTTGAAAAGCAAGTCGAATTTTGGTGTTCCCAAATCGCTGTAAGTAATGTTTGTTGCAGTGTAGTTGGAATCGTTGGAAATACCGAAGGTTATAACGTTGTCGATAGTTAAATGCGAGAGAATTTTTTTCGCATTGAAATCGTCGTTGTTAATTATCAACTGACCTTTTTTAGTAGGTAGTTGATTTGCGAATTTTGTAAAAGCATCAACTATATGATTTAGATCTTCAAAATAATCTAAATGATCCTCGTCGATATTTAAAACAACAGCAGTATTATAATGGAAATCTAAGAAATTCTCCTTATATTCACATGCTTCAGTTATTATGATATTGCTATTTCCGATTTTAGCATTCCCGCCGATTTCAGGTACAATCGCCCCTATTAAAACAGTAGGATCTAAATCGGTTTGGTTGAAAATAACCGAGGTCATTGAAGTTGCTGTGGTTTTACCATGAGCCCCAGCGATAGCAATTGAAGATTCGAAATCTTTCATTATTATTCCTTGTATTTCTGAGCGGCTCATTATTGGAATTTGTAAATCCTTTGCTTTTTTCATCTCTGCGTTGTTTTCTCCAACCGCTGACGAGTAAACAAGTAAATCCATATCTGAATGAATGTTGTCCTCTGAGTGATTATAAAATATTTCCACACCGAGAGTTTCTAGATGCTTTGTTATCTCTGATGAATGAATATCAGAACCTGTAACTTTGATATTATTATGTATAAGTATCTCCGCTAAAGCGCTGACGCCAATGCCTCCGATGCCGATTAAATGTACATTTTTTAATGAATTCATATCAATCATTTTACCTCTCCTAATTGTTAATGCAACAAGAAGTATATCATAGTAATCAAATAAATTAAATAAATTTATTAAATTGATTGATAAGTTTATAGAAAACGAATATTATTAATGTAATAAGAGGAAATATACGGTGGGTGGTTAGAGTTTATGAAAAGAAATATGAGAGTCGGCGCAATACTGAAAAAGCTTACAGATTATCCTGGTCAAGTTTTTACATTAAATTATTTTGTAGATAAATTGGCGGCGGCAAAATCGAGTGTAAGTGAAGATATAATGATATTGAAAAGAATATTCAACGAACTTGATTTAGGCAGAATAGATACAATAACAGGAGCATCTGGCGGGGTGGTTATAAAACCATATATAAGTGATGAAAACAAAGAAGAAATCGTCTCGAAAATCATTCGAGAATTGGAAGATACAAATCGATTGATTCCAGGTGGATTTCTGTATTATGCGGATATTCTTTATAGTCCTCATATTGTGAAAGATTTAGGTGAGATAATTGCTCAGGAGTTTTCTGAAAATGAGATTGATTATGTCATGACGGTGGAAACCAAAGGAATACCTATCGCGATTATGACTGCGAATTTTTTAAATGTTCCCCTGGTGGTTACGCGGAAGGATAATCGAGTATCGGAAGGCGCCACTATCAGTATCAATTATGTTTCTGGAACTACTGGTAAGCTTCAGACGATGTATTGTGCTAAAAGATCTATCAAAGCGAATAGCAAAGTTCTCATTGTAGATGATTTCTTAAAGGGTGGCGGAACGATTCGCGGAATGATGGATTTGGTAAGAGAGTTCGACTCGGAAGTAGTTGGAAAGGCGGTCTTTATGGAGAATATAGGACAAAACGAAAAGATGATTGAAGATTACTATTCCATTTTGAAAATGAATATTGCAGAGAATGTTTTGAACGTTAGTTCAAATATTAAATAAATTGTTAATAATATTACATTTTTTGTGAAAAATATGATATTATTTATGGTATAGACAGCATTGACGAAAGGTAGGGAAATATATGAATATCACAGATGTTAGAATCAGAAAATTGAGTAATGATGGTAAAATGAAGGCGATTGTTTCAGTGACTTTTGATGACGCGTTTGTAGTTCACGATATTAAAATTATCGATGGACAAAATGGTTTGTTTGTTGCAATGCCTAGTAGGAAAGTCGCTGAGGGTGATTATAGAGATATTGCGCATCCGATTAATTCAGAAACTAGAAATTTGATTCAAGATAGAATATTTGAAGAATACGAAAAAGTGAAAGTTGACGTAAATAAAGAAGAATAAGAGATTCGTATGAATCTCTTTTTGTCTGTGGAGGATAGTATGGAAATTAAATCGATAATATTGGCGGCGGGTCAAGGTACAAGAATGAAATCAGAAAAACCAAAGGTGCTGCATAAGATTGCAGGGATTCCACTAGTGGAACATGTAATAAGATTATCTTCGGCGATTGGAAAACAAAAACCTGTAGTGGTGATAGGGCATCAATCAATTGTAGTTGAAAGCGAGCTGTCTCATTTGGATGTTGATTATGCTGTTCAAAATGAGCAATTGGGAACAGGGCATGCTGTGAAGATAAGTATGGACCAAATTCAAGAAAATCAAACGGTATTGATTCTCTATGGTGATACACCTTTAATAAAAAATGAAACTATAGAGAGTTTTATTGAATTTTATAATGAAAGCGATTTGGATTTAAGCGTAATGACAATGGAGGTACCGAATCCTAAAGGGTACGGTAGAATTATAAGAGAAAATGATAAATTCACTAAAATAGTTGAAGAAAAAGACGCAAATGATAGCGAAAGAAAATTAAACGAAGTGAATAGTGGTATATATTTAATAAATAGTTCGCTTTTAATAAAGCATATTGACGATATTAATAATGATAATAAACAAAACGAATTTTATTTGACTGATTTAGTAGAAATTTTTAATCAGGAGGGTTATAATGTAGACGCTTATTGCATAGAAGATTATACTGAATTATTAGGAATTAATAATAGGGTGCAATTAGCTCAGGCAGAAAAGATATTAAGACATAGGATAAATGAGAAATTGATGATAGAGGGTGTGACGATTATAGACCCGGACAATACCTATGTTGAATCAGACGTAATTATAGGCAGCGATACTATTATTTATCCTGGTACTATCTTAAAAGGAAAAACCGTTGTTGGAAATAAATGCGAGATAGGACCTAGAACAATGATTGAGAATTCGATAATTGAACAAGGGGCGGTAATTAAAGAGTCGCAAGTGATGGATAGCAAAGTTGGCCAATCCACTAAAGTTGGTCCTTATGCGTATATCAGACCCGGTTCAAATATTGGAAACGAAGTAAAAATTGGCGATTTTGTAGAAGTTAAAAACTCTAATATCGGAGATAATACAAAAATATCCCATCTCACTTATGTTGGAGATGGAGATGTTGGTAAAAATGTAAATCTTGGTTGTGGTGTTGTCTTTGTAAATTATGATGGAGTGAACAAAAACAGGACAACGATTCATGATAATTCATTCATCGGATGCAATGTAAACTTGATTGCTCCAGTATCTGTAAAAGCGAATGCATATGTGGCGGCTGGAACAACCGTTACAAAAGAAGTTCCTGCAGAATCATTAGCTATTGGTCGTGAGAAACAAAGGAATATTGAAGGATGGGTAACTCGAAAAAGAAAGAAATAGTAGGAGGACTAAATGCATACTCAAGGAAAAAAAATTAAAATTTTTTCTGGCAATTCAAATCCAGAATTAGCACAAAA
>DAOURC010000190.1 GCA_030625285.1 Eubacteriales bacterium | reverse complement strand
CTTTTCTTTTACCAGACGTTTTTTAATAGTAGCGGCTTGCAGCATTGATTGAGTTACTTTGTCTAATGGTTTGACTTCATCAACACCGCCCTCTTTGACTGCTTCTTTGGGCATTCCGTAAACGATACAGCTTTGTTCGTCTTGAGCGATATTATATGCTCCTGCTTCGTGCATGACATTCATACCCAGTGCACCGTCTTTTCCCATGCCGGTTAAGATAATACCGATGACATTCTTGCCAATATTATCGGCAACAGAATGGAAAAGAACATCAACCGATGGACAATGACCATTCACTTTATTGTTCTCATTTTCATCTTCCAATTCGACGAAAATCTTATTTCTCCTTTTAACAACTCTCATATGTTTCTTTCCAGGAGCGATAATAACACGTCCTTGCACCACTTCATCGCCATTTTCAGCTTCTTTGACTTCTACAATACATTCATTGTTTAATCTATCTGCAAAAAGTTTTGTAAACACTTCCGGCATATGCTGCACAATGACAGTCCCGGGCATATCTCTTGTAAATCGTTTTAATAATTCGTCTATAGCGTTTGTTCCACCTGTAGAAGCACCAATGGCAATAATGGAATCATTCGTTTTAGTACTTTCGAGACTTCTTTTATGATGACCTACTTTAGCAGTAGATGCAATCTTTATTTTTATCAGCAATTCTTGAATAAAGTATTTAACTAAATCACTACTTTTAGGTTTTTCAACAAAATCAACAGCCCCGCTGTTAAGTGCATCGAAAACGCGATTTGAAGCCGAACTAACAACTATTGTCGGTAACGGATATTGCGGCATCAGTTTTTTTAAAAATTCAATCCCATCCATTTTGGGCATTTCTACATCAAGCGTCATTACATCAGGTCTTAGATTTATTATCATATCTCTTGCCTCAAAAGGAGAAGAAGCCTTACCAACAACTTCAATCTGTTCATCTTCGGAAATTTGTCTTGCGATCATTTCTCTATAAACAATAGAATCATCTACAATAAGAACTTTAATTATTCTTTTCTTTTTCATTTTTATCCCTTTCTGTATATAGCTGGCCTAATATAATTAAATCGAGATTTATTTCTATCAATGGTTTCAGAATGCCCTATAAACAAATATCCACCAGGTTCTAAAAAATCATAAAATTTTTCTATCAGTTCATTTTTAGTTTCTTCGTTAAAATAAATCATTACATTTCTACAAAGGATTAAATGGAACTTTTTCCGAAACGGAAAAGGCTCCATCAAATTAAACCTTCTAAATATTACATTACTTTTGATTTTATTATCAATAACAACATTAGATTCATCCATATCTTTGAAGTATTTCTTTCCCCAAGATGAAGGTAAATATTTTAAACTATCATATGGATAAATTCCAGATTTACCTTTTAATAAAACATAATTAGACAAATCTGTAGCTAATATTTTTGAATCCCATGTGGTTAATTCATACCCCATCAGCTCATTTAAGAGCATAGTCAATGTATAAGGTTCTTCACCACTTGAACAACCAGCACTCCAGATACGTATATCTTTAGTGTGTTTTTCAACTTCCATTATATACGCCAATACATCTGATTGAAAAAACTCAAAATGTTTTTCTTCACGGTAAAAATAAGTATGATTAGTAGTTATCTTATTTATAAATTCAATAATCGCCTCTCCGCTTTTATCATCAACAATATACTTGAAATAGTCAGAAAAATTATCGAACCCGAGTTTTTCTATCGTGGATCCTAAACGACTAATGATAAATGTCGTTTTCTTTTCAGTCAGATTTATACCGAAGTTTGTTCTAATAAAATTTGCAAACATCAAAAATTCATCTTTTTTAATTTCCATCTAGTAATCCTACCTACAATTATTTTAGTGCTGTGAAATTTGGTTATAATTCAAAATCTTTATGATAAATTTTTCAGTTTTATAAAATCCGTCTATTAATGCATTTTCTTTCTTAATCTTCTTATCGGATTGTTTTGAAATATCTTTATCCTCAATATCTAAAACTTCTGAAACTTCATCAACAACAAATCCAATGAAACCGTCTTCGTTTTCAGTAACCACTATACTCATTCTGTCAGTATAATCTAAAGACTCTATGCCCAATCGCAGACGAAAATCTACGATTGGAACAATTAGACCTCTTAGATTTATAACTCCTTTGATATAATGTGGTTGGTTTGGAATTAAAGTAATATCCTGTATCCCAATAATCTGATCGACTGTATCAATCGGTAAAGCGTAATGCTCTGTATCCACTTTAAATGTGAAATACTTTCTTTTTTCCATTTAGTCACCACCTCAATAAATTTTAATATTTACCAAAACCTTCTTGATCTTGATCAAAATTTATAATAATTTCTTCTTCTATTTCTTCCACTTTTTCCACTTCAGCTACATCATCTATTTTAAATTTAGAAGCAGAAGATTTCAAATTGAATTTACCGACCAATTGAGCAAGCATTTGTGCCTGTGATGACATTTCATGACTTGCAGACGCACTTTCTTCAGCTAAAGCTGTATTTGATTGAGTTATACGAGCCACTTGCTCTATCGCATCATTGATCTGCGCAATTCCCGATGCCTGTTCATTGGATGCAACGGCGATTTCTCCTACTATTGTACCTGTTTCAATAACACCTTCAACTATTTTAACTAGTGCTTCAGATGCTACATTCGACAAAGTGGTTCCTTGATTTATCTTCTTCAACGAATCATCAATCAAAACTGCTGTTTCCTTAGCGGCTTCT
>DAOURC010000051.1 GCA_030625285.1 Eubacteriales bacterium | reverse complement strand
GATACATTGTATTGGAATGGTAGCTTGAGTGAAGATAAATCGGCAGTGCTTTGGAATAATGAAAATGGAATTGGAGTATATAAACTTGAAACTGACGAAGAGGAACTGTTGGTTCAAAAAGATGAAATAATAGATATAGGTACATTTTATGATTCAATGTTGAATAAATATTATCTGTCTCCTGATTCTGAGCTGCTTTTACTTAATATTGAATCTGAAATGGAAAATGAAAATCATATATATGATTTAGGAAACAACAGTCATTATAGGTTAAATGAGTGCGATAATATGCTGCCGATGAGTTGGGATGAAAACGGCATTGTTTTTAGCAAAGGATATCTTCATTCGAAAGATAAAGTTTCTTATTCTACAGATCATAACTTTCGAAACGATATCTTTCTATTCAATGTAGCGGATGATGCATTGTTTCAAGTTACTGATACGGAAGATGGAGAGTGGTATCGTAAAATTCCAAGTGAAAAAGATCAATGGTTTTATAAATGGATGTCTGAAGAAGAAAAATATTTATATAAGCTGAATTCAGATAATAATCTTATGCAAATGAGAGAAGAAAAGATCTCGGGGGAAGTTTTATATATTACAAAAAACGATGAGTATATTGTGCTTGATCGTTATATGAAAGTTGACAGTGGCTTATATGACGCGGTAGAATTAGTATGCCATATGAAAGACAAAGTGTATATTCTAAATGAATGGAATACAAATGTTGAATATTATGAGGCAATATCTTATGATGGTAAAATATTATTTAAATCTGGAGAGGTTAATACTGAATACAAAGCGGTTATTTATGAGAAAAAATGAAATTGTGAGGTAATGAATGGAGAATCGAATTGAAATCGCAATAAAAGAATTAGGTTTATCTGTAGCGATAGTGGAAGAAGTAGCAGATTCATTTAGCTCGGATGTACGTATTATAGAATTGACATCAGGAGAAAAAGTTGTTCTCAAAGTACCATACAATAGGTTGAAACTAGAACGAGAACTCGATTCTCTCAATCGATTGAAAAATCTTCTTCCTGTGCCTAAGGTTATCGATGTATGGTATGGAAATGACGAAATACCCGGAGCGCTTTTATTATCTTATATTGATGGGAAGCCACTTGAGCTTCCCATAGATATGAAAATGGCGTATTCACTCGGTCGACTCCTAGGGCAGATGCATACAATTAAAATACCGATTTATAGTCTTGTTGAAGGCTATGAGGAAAAATGGTGGCCAGGTGTTGAAGTTCGATATCATGAATGGATGAAAGAAATAGGCAGTAATATGACGGATGATATTCGGGTAAAATGCGACTACTATTTTAATAGATTCATCGAGTATGCTGTAGAACCTGAAGCGCCTGTTTTTTCTCATTTTGATTTTAGACCTGGAAATGTATTGGTTAAAGACAATAAGATAGTGGGACTGATCGACTTTGAAAGTTCAAGAGGCGGTGCTGCTGAAATAGATTTCACCAAAATAAATGAATATATTTGGAGTAGGTATCCAGAGACTAAAGAGCCGTTTTTAGCGGGTTATGAGATAATGAAAGAGCTTCCGGATTTAAGTATCACACTACCTTTCTTTTTATTTTTTAATGCAATAGGAGGTATTGGATGGAGTGTAAGAAGAAATTTGATTGATGGCGATTTTCACAAAGAGAATTTAATGCAACTTGAAAGAAGTTTTAATGGTTTGAAGAAAGTGATTAACAATCACAAAAATAAGTAAATGAATATAAGTGAAACTTTAGATTTTATAAATCTGGAGTTTTATTTTTATTGTTGCAGCATTGATAATCGGAGTTTATAATTGACCAAATAATGATAATATTGTATCATGTATTAGCTATACACAACCCGTATGGTTGTTTTTGATGAAATAGGTGATTTTATGAAAAGAGCAAAGGCTATAATTTTATCTCATAAAGCTGATAAGAAACTAATCGGTTTTCTGGAGAAATTGGATTTAGAAGTGATTCTTACAAAAGAAAACAAGTTTGTTTACGATGCGGTGTCTGATCATCCAGATTTGTTTGTTTTTCAAGATAAGTCGAGATACATTATCGACCCTAATATGTTTGATTATTATGTTGAGAGTCTAAGTGAATTTGATGTTGAAATAATCAAAGGCAAAAAGAGTGTCGGATTCAAGTATCCTGAGAATGTCCTTTATAATTCAGCAGTTATAAACGATATACTGATAGGTTCTAAATATAATGATGATTCGATTCTAGATTATTATGATGAAAAAATACTAGTGAAGCAGGGATATGCAAAATGCAATGTCTTGCCTGTGGACAATGAAAGCTTTATAACGACCGATGTTGGCATTTATAACAGTGCCAAGGATACATTCGATGTTTTGCTTATTGAACCCAGTGGGATACTTCTAGATCAAATGGAGTACGGTTTTATTGGCGGAGCAGGTGGTAAAATATCTGAAAGTGAAATGGTTTTTACAGGAAACATTGAATTACATAGGGATTATGAAAGAATAAAAGACTTTATCGAATCAAAAAAAATAAAAATTTACTATCCTAAAGATATTGAATTGATAGATTTAGGGAGTATTATACCGATATATTAGGAGTGGATGTAGATGATAGAAAAATTATTGTTTTTAAGTTTGATAGGTGCGTTGATAGGATATTCAACAAATGTCATTGCGATAAAATTGTTATTTAGGCCTTATGAGCCAACCAAAATCTTTAAATTGCAGGGACTTATACCAAAAAGAAAACCTGATATCGCCATCAGTATAGGTGAACTAGTTGCATCAGAACTTGTTATGGTCGAAGAATTGATGGATGTTTTTATTGAAAATGCAGATAAGGAAAAATTGAAAAAAGAAGTTGGAGAGAAGATATCAAGTGCAATTTCAGAAAAATTGCCGCCTTTTATACCATCTTCAGTAGTTACCGTTTATGTAGATCAATTCATCCAAGAAAAAGGTGACGATTTAATTAATGAACTCAGCGAGAAGATGATTCACGAGGCAACGGAAAATATCAAGATAAATGAAATCGTTGAAGAAAAAATAATGGCCTTCGACTTTATCAAACTAGAAGAAGTTATTCTTAAAATTGTGCGTAAAGAACTTAGGCATATTGAAATATTAGGTGGAGTATTAGGACTATTGATCGGTTTTGTTCAAGGTTTGATAGTATTATCCATATAATTTGACATTTGCAAATAAAAGTTATAAAATAATAAAAATTACATTTTAGCGATGATGGGAACAAGTACTGTATCAACTGCTTAAAGAGAGAAAAAGTCGATGGCTGTAAGCTTTTTCAAGTAAGTAATAGAGGAAAACTAATCCCTAAGCTCTGGTTTAGTAGCATAAGTGAAACATCAGCGATTAAAGTCTCGTTACGGCTTTGTGAGTGGCTATTTATAGCAACTAAGGTGGAACCGCGTTAACTCGTCCTTTTATATTTATTAAGGACGGGTTTTTTTATTTTAAAAAAGGAGGATACAGATATGATTAAAGTAACATTAAAAGATGGCTCTATAAGAGAATTTGAAAAAGGAATTTCATTATTTGAAATCGCAAAATCCATTAGTGGACGTTTGGCTAAAGAAGCTATCATCGGAGAAATAAACGGAGAAGAAGCCGATTTGTCTTGCGTATTAAATGAAGATGCACAGGTTGGTATATTCACATTCAATGATGAAGAAGGAAAGCACGCGTTTAGACATACAAGTTCTCATATATTGGCGCAAGCCGTACTTAGATTGTTTCCAGGGACAAAACTTGCAATAGGTCCTGCAATCGAAGATGGATTTTACTATGATTTTGATTCGGAGCATATTTTTACTCCTGAGGATATGGAAAAAATAGAAGTTGAAATGAAAAAAATCATAAAAGAAAAATTAAAACTTGAGAGATTTGAATTGCCGAAAGATGAAGCGATTAAATTCATGGAAGAAAAAGAAGAATCTTATAAGGTTCAATTAATCAATGAACTTCCTGAAGGAGAGATTATATCTTTTTATAAACAAGGAGATTTTGTAGACTTATGTGCAGGCGTGCATGCTCCTGATACTTCAAAAATCAAAGCTATAAAATTATTGAATTTAGCAGGCGCTTATTGGAAAGGCGACGTTAAGAACAAGATGCTTCAAAGAATTTATGGAACTTCATTTTCTAAGGCGTCTTTACTTGAAGAATATATTGTAAGATTAGAAGAAGCTAAAAAAAGAGATCATAGAAAACTTGGCAAGGAACTTGATTTATTTGCTCTACTAGAGGAAGGTCCTGGATTTCCGTTCTTTTTACCTAATGGAACAATACTTAAAAATCAACTATTGGAATATTGGAGAGAAATTCATACAAGAGACGAATATGTTGAAATTGAAACACCTATAATTCTCAACAGAAAACTTTGGGAAACTTCAGGTCACTGGTATCATTATAAAGAGAATATGTATTCGTTGAAAATAGATGATGAAGACTACGCTATAAAGCCGATGAATTGCCCTGGTGGAATGCTTGTTTATAATCAAAGCATAAAATCATATAGAGATCTACCGATTAGAATGGGTGAAATTGGTCGTGTGCATAGACATGAATTATCAGGCGCGTTACATGGACTGATGAGAGTAAGGGCATTTACTCAAGATGATGCACATATCTTCATGCTTCCTGAGCAGATAAAAGACGAGATTATGGGCGTTACTAGATTATTTGACGAGGTTTACTCGACATTCGGATTTGAATATTTCGTAGAGTTGTCCACTAAACCTGAAAAATCTATGGGAACAAAGGAAGAATGGGATCATGCAGAGTCGTCACTGGCTGCAGCGTTAGATGAAATGGAAATCCCTTATAAAATCAATGAAGGTGATGGAGCTTTCTACGGTCCTAAAATTGACTTTCATTTAAAAGATGCCATTGGACGTTCCTGGCAATGTGGAACTATTCAGCTAGACATGCAATTGCCTCAAAGATTTGAACTGTCTTACATTGGGAAAGATGGAGAAAAACATAGACCGATAGTTATTCATAGAGTTGTTTATGGTTCGGTAGAAAGATTCATCGGAATTTTGATTGAACATTTTGCTGGGAAATTCCCACTTTGGATTGCACCTGAGCAAGTTAAGATTATTCCAGTTGCAGATAGACATGCTGATTTTGCAAAGACAATCAAAAAACAGCTTTATGATGCAGGTCTAAGAGTAGGTGTGGATGAAAGAAGCGAAAAAGTAG
Source organism: Eubacteriales bacterium (assembly GCA_030625285.1). Taxonomy (GTDB): domain Bacteria; phylum Bacillota; class Clostridia; order Peptostreptococcales; family Acidaminobacteraceae; genus DAOURC01. The sequence continues at coordinate 565 of DAOURC010000051.1, read as the reverse complement.
GTTACAAGATAAGAGAAGCTCAGCTTCAAAAGGTGCCTTATATGTTAGTTGTTGGTGAAAAAGAGATCGAATCGGGAGAGATTTCTGTGAGGAGTCGAGATAAAGGAGAAATCGGTGTTCAATCTATCGAGTCGTTTATCGAAGATCTTCAAAAAGAAATAAAAAACAAAACTTTTAATTTATAATCATTTGACATTAATGAATATTAGTGCTATTATATTTGAGTAATTGAATATGATGAAAGAAGAGGTCCGTAACTTCTCACCTTATAACGCTGTAGTTCATAAGGTAAAATAAATTAAATTATTTATGAGCGGACTTTGTCTGCTCATTTTTTATTGGGTAAAGCAAGAAAAATATTAGGGGGTGTACGTTATTAAAAAAACTGAAATTAATGAAGATATTCGCGACAGAGAAGTCCGATTAATTGATGTTGATGGTGAACAATTGGGTATTGTTTCGACAAAAGATGCTATGAACATGGCGATTGAAAAGAAATTTGACTTGGTTAAAATTGCTCCAAATGCAAAACCACCGGTTTGTAAAATTATGGACTACGGTAAGT
>DAOURC010000079.1 GCA_030625285.1 Eubacteriales bacterium | reverse complement strand
TGATGGATGAACCTTCATTGGGTCTAGCGCCGTTGATTGTAAAAGATATCTTCAATATAATCAAAAAAATAAATTCTTTAGGTGTTACAATTCTTTTAATCGAGCAAAATGCGAAGGTAGCATTGGAAATATCTAATTACGGGTATGTAATGGAGACTGGAAAGATTGTATTAGAAGGAAAAGGTAAAGACCTGCTAGAAGATGAAAATGTCAAGAAAGCATATTTAGGAGCTTAAATTAAAACTCGGCGAAAGCTGAGTTTTTTATTTGCTTTTAATGTAAAAATTTGGTTTAATGTTAATAAGGGAGGTGTTTCGGATGGATTATTCAGAAATGAAGATAAGAGCAAAAGAAAAATTAACTGGAAATTGGCCAACGTTGATTATCATTACTTTAATTTCTATAATTGTAACTGGATTAGGTGGTGATAATGCAAGAGAGTTGTCAAAGGGCGTTGTTATCAATAGCCGAAGCAACATTGGTTCTTTGATTTCACTTATAATATCTGGACCGATAGCCTTGGGAATTGCAAATTTTTATATTCATTTGGTTGTAAAAAACGAGGTGAGAATCGAGAGGTTCTTCGATGGATTCAAAAATTTCTTGAATTCATTTATTTTACACGTAGCTACAACATTATTTATTATTTTATGGACTTTATTATTTATCATTCCTGGAATTATCGCAGCGATAAGATATTCAATGGCCTATTTGATCATGAGTGAAAATCCAGATATAACTCCGATGGAGGCAATTAATAAAAGCAAAATATTGATGGAAGGACATAAGATGGAATACTTTGAATTTGTAATCAGCTTCATCGGTTGGTTTTTGGTGGGGTTGATAACCTTGGGCTTAGGATTCTTTTATCTATATCCGTATTTCAATGCATCCAAGATATATTTTTATAAAACTCTTTTAGGAGAAGAAATTCCCGATAAAGGTGATTATGGATATGTTGTAGAAAGTAAAAAGCCTTAAGCTGACTAGCTTGAGGCTTTTTATAATTTCAATCCCATAATCAATGCATCATGGAAAATATCATCAATCATAAATTCTCTAGTTGTTTTTCCTTCAATTTTAAAAACATATTTTTTTTAAAGATGGATAGCGTTAAAATTATCGACTCGTACTTTTAAATTGATTTTTCGAATAATTTTAGTGTCTTCAGCCCATTGGATCAAGTATTCAATAAGCTGTGATCCAACGTTATATCCCCAGTATTCTTGTAGTACACTGATGCCGAATTCGCCGACATGAGCAATCCTGGGTCTTTTTCCTGCAGTAAAATTCAAGCTTCCAATAATCGTGTCATCATATACAGCTATAATATACAAAGCATTATCCGTATTTAAAATATCAACTAAATATTTTTCTTCATCTTCGAGTGTCATTAAAAACTCTCCAGTACCAAATGTAAGGTTATCGGATTCTCCAGCGATGATGTTGATATAATCGATAATATTTTTTGAATCTTCAACCGTAGCTTCTCTAATTACAATATTTTTCATTATTAACTCCTTGTTTGTTCAAGATTATATATATTATAGCAGAAAAAAAGCCCTTCCAAATGGAAGAGCTTAGAATTACTATAAACTTTCGATTGTATTTAAGAATTCTTCAAGAGGTTGGTCGCCTAATAAATCAGCGCCTTCATTAAAGACAATCTTAGGAACACCGCTTACATTGAATTTTTCAGATAATTCACCGAAAGTATTAGCTTCAATCATTTCAGCATTTATGTTTGGATTCATCAAAGCAAGTTTATGCGCTTTAGATACTGCGCCAGAGCAGTGTGGACAAGATAGTGTAATAAACACCTTGATGTTGACCGGCTTGTCTATTTTTTGAATTCTTTCTACTAATTCTTGAGGGAATTCTTCTCCAACTCCAGAAACTTCTAATATACTGCTGATGAAAGAGTTGATTTCGTGGCCCGCTGGAATACCGTTGAATTTTATACCTAAATCATTATTGTTTTCATCTAGTAAAACCAGTGAAGGCGTCATTTCGATATTAAGTTCAGATGCTTTTTCTACATCCACATCAAAATCATACACACTTAATGAAATTTTATCGCTGAGTTCAGCCATTTCCTCTAAGTATCCTTGAGTATCTTCACATGAATCACAACCTGATTCCTTTACAAATAGTGCAATGTTCACATTTTTTTTCATTGGTGCAAAAACCTCGGTAATTTGTTTTCTTATATCGTCGTTTAAAAATGCCATAATAATATTCCTCCTAATTTTTATTTTAATTTATTAACATAATCATTTGCACTGAGAGCAGCTTTCGCTCCATCAGCAGCGGAAATGATAATTTGCTTATAAGGTACATCAGTTACGTCACCAGAAGCATAAATGCCTTTGGTGCTTGTTTCAGCCTTGTTATTGACAATGATCTCTTTTTTTTCGTTCATTTCAACTAGGCCTTCAAAGATTTCACTCTTTGGAAGATATCCAATTTCAACAAATAATCCATCTGCCTTAATTGCAATCTCTTTATTTTCTTTTTTATCAAGTGCTGTGATATGTGTCATCAGCATTTCGCCGTGAATTTCTTGAATCTGCGTTTGTAAATGTATTTCTACATTCTCGAGTGAATAAAGTTTATCTAGTAAAACCTTATCTGCTCTAAATTCACTCCTATGGACAAGCTTGACTTCATTTGCAATCTTGGCGATATCGATTGCGGCCTCGACAGCTGAATTGCCGCCGCCGGTAATGATTACATCTTTACCAGCGAATAATGGAGCATCGCATATAGCGCAGTAAGCAACACCTTTACCCATGTATTCTTTCTCACCAGGAACATTCAACATTCTCGGTTTGCTTCCAGTTGCGATAATGATTGATTTTGTTTGATAAATCTTGCCGTTGCTGGCATTGATTTTCTTGATATAATCATTTTCGATAGATTTAACTAAAACATCAGAAGTCATTGCCACTTCGTATTCCTTGACATGCTTCTCGAATTTTTGCATTAATTCTTCTCCTGCCAGGGAGTTGAATCCCAAGTAATTCTCGACAGAGGAAGTATCTAAAACCTGTCCGCCGATTCGATTGGCGATTATTCCTACATTCATTCCTTTTCTGGTAGCATAGAGTGCTGCATTCAGTCCAGCAGGTCCACCGCCTATGATAATTGTATCATAGATAATAGAAGGGTCTAATCGATTGCTTTTTTCTTCAGTATTAAAACTTAAACTAAAATCCAAACTCATTTTTTCACCTCGTTGTTTCGACTTATTATCTTGCATATAGCTGATTCTGTTAATCCACCAAAGAGTAAACCGATGTCTTTTAAAGAAAGCGTTGTAATTTTTCTGAAATTCAACAATTCTTCGTTTCTCAGTTTCTTATCAGATAGAAATTCATCTATAGAAACATTATATTTATCGGCGATTGTTTTTAGAACTTCTTTTCCTTGATCTATATTGCGAATACAATTAGCTGTATTTTTACAATTCGGATTGATTTTTATACAAATCTCGTTTGTGAAGTTATCTTTGTATAAGAATTTTTCCGTCTTGCTTCCATCAGGAGTGAAGTATATATCACAATCTATCAATTCCTTAGCCTTGTCAAAATTAAACTCACAACAATGATCGTGACTGTGCAAATTGTTTATGATATCTTCTAAGATTTCAGGAGTTTTTATCAAAGTGCTTTTATATCTTTCTTTGAAAATCTTCCCACGATCTTTAGTGAAATAAGCTAAACTGATATTGATCGATTTCATAATTTTAGAAATATCACTGCCGTTATCGTAGATGATCAGTTTATATTTTCTATCATCTGCTAAACAATAGCCATAAATTTTAAAATTGAATTGTTTTTTCTTATCCTCGATAATTTTGAGAAACTCTTCACGATCATTATCGCTCTCAAAAATTTTTTTATCCAGAATACAAGTTTGTTGGATTAGGTAAGTGCCAAAATTCATTTTTTCTCTTGCTTTTCGTGGCACAAGCATCACCTCTTAAGACAATATAATACATAAAATTATATTTGTCAAGTACCGTCCCTGAAATAAGTTTTATTTTAAAAAAATAGACCGGAAGGTCTATTTGCTGTTTAATGATTTAATGGTTTTGATCAATTCGATTACGAAGAGTGGAATCAAACTGCTTAGTAAAACAATAATCCACTGATTGAATGATAGATGAGTCACTTTGAACATTTTTTGTGTGAATGGAACAGATACAATAAACACTTGAAGAAGTACTGAAGTAAGTATTGCATATAGCGAATACTTATTGCTGAATAATCCTTTTACAAAAATAATCGAATCATCCGAGCGAACATTTATTGAATGAACAAGTTGTGAAAATGCCAAAGTCAAAAATGTCATTGTTCTAGCTATTGTGATATTTATACTCGAACCATATATAAAAATCCCGAGTGCGATCAAACCGACTAAAAGCCCTTCAAATACGATTTTATATATCAGTCCATTAGAAAATATGCTCTCGCCTTTCTTCCGTGGGTTTTTATCGAGAATGTCTTTGTCTTTAGGTTCAACACCAAGTGCTAAAGCTGGAAAACTATCGGTTACAAGATTAATCCATAAAATGTGTATCGGCAATAGCGGGACCTTGAGGTTCATAAGCATGGCCAACAGCAATAGGAATATTTCACCGAAGTTGCATGATAAAAGGTAACGGATGGATTTAATTATATTTGAATAAATTCCTCGACCTTCTTCAATTGCTACAACTATTGTAGAGAAATTGTCATCCATCAAGACCATTGA
>DAOURC010000043.1 GCA_030625285.1 Eubacteriales bacterium | reverse complement strand
GAGATAATTCAATGATTTCATATTGTTTGTTGAAATTCATAGCTTTTACAAAAAAAACACCTGCATTAAATACAGGCATATAGGAATTTTCAAGATTTCTCGGTTGTGTAGATATAACTATCTTTTCAATGTCCCTTGCATATCCACTAATTTCATCTAGCATCGCCGATAAATTTTGAATATGCTGATAATACGCATCCGATTGCCTCAACCCTATACTGCCGTTTGATACTTTTAACGGTACTCTTAAATCTGTAATGACTTCACCGCAATGATCCGATAGTGCAATAGATGTCGTATAATTGCTTGTATCGACACCTAAGGTCATCATTGCCCGCTCCTGATGATTTTTCCTAAAAGCCCATTTATAAATTTATATGAATCTTCATCACTGAATTTTTTAGATAGATTAATAGCTTCATTGACTGATATCGATTCAGGTACAGACTTTGAAAAGAACATTTCTGTAATCGACAATCTAATGATTGCCAAATCAATCTTGCCAATACGGTCTATTGTCCAATTCTCACTAAATTCAACAATTAATTCATCTATTTTTTCTTTGTTGTTTGTAAACTGCTTGAAAATTTGCATGGCATATTTTATTTCTCTGCCATCGTGGATTTTCAACGCGATTTTTTTCTCTATAGATGGATAAAAAATATAATCATTATGAATATCCATCTGATAAAGCTCTATCATTACTAATTCTCTTGTTTTAATTCTGCTCATTTTACACCTCATATAGCCTATCTACTTATTTGACAAAATTTATACCTGCGATATTGACATTGATTGTTTCAACTTTGATATCAGTCATCGATTCAATTGCAGTTTTTACGTTTTCTTGAACTTGCCATGCGATTTCAGGAATTTTCACACCGAAATCAACAATGATATTTAAATTGATAATTGCTTTTTCATCAACAATTTCAACTATAATACCCTTAGTATGTCCCTTTTTTGAAAAAATACCTGCTATATCATCGGTAATGTTGCCATATAGCCCTTTAACGCCTTTAATCTCTTTTGTCGAAATATCCACAATGATTTCAATTACTTCATTAGATATATTGACTTCACCCATATTATTAACTATATTATTATTTTCTTCAGACATTACATCGCCCCCAATTAATTAAATTATACTAAATTATTGAGTAAATCACAATAAAATAACCCGTAAAACGGGTTATTCAATAATTTCTTCGCTTTCATCACATTCATCGTTGTCTAAAATAAATACTTCATTACACTTTGGACAAACTAATTCTTTTTCGCATTCTCCATCTTCAAAGAAATCAGAATCAATATTCAATATTTCGCCACAATAAGGGCACTCTACTTCATCGAATTCAAATTCTTCTTCTTCGTAGACAAAATCTTCAAGATCGTCTAGATCTTCATCGACTGCATCTAGATATTCATCTAATTCTCCAACTTCATCATCTAAATCTTCAATTGCCTCAGCAAAATCTGATAAGATGCTAACCATTTCTAGCAAAACTTTAGCTTCTTTTGTTGAATTGTCAAATTCAAGACCATCAGTTAATCCTTTAAGATATGAAACTCTTTCCATTAAATAACTCATTATTGTTTCCTCCTTTTATACTCTTGACAAGTATTCTCCTGTTCGTGTATCAATTCTTATAACAGTACCTTCTTCTATGAAAAGAGGTACGTTAAATTCTGCACCGGTTTCAACCTTGACTTTTTTTGTCACGTTAGATGCTGTATCGCCTTTAACACTCGGTTCGGCTTCGACAACAATCAATTCTACAAATGTCGGAGCTTCGACAATAAAACAACTTCCTTGATAAAACTTAAGTGTAGCATTGTCGTTCTCTTTTAAAAATTTAATCGCATCTTTAATCAATTCATAAGAAACAGGAATTTGTTCGTATGTTTCGTTGTCCATAAAATACTAAAGTTCACTATCATTTTATAGGTATTGCATTGTTTTAGTTTCAATATGAGCTTTTGGAAACTTCTCTGAAGGATTAAATGCTTCCTCGCGAATTGCTCCAGTAATCATATCCTTATATTTCGTTCTAACAAAAGCCGCGCCCTTGCCTGGTTTAACATGTTGAAAATCAACAACAACACACGGTCTGTTGTTAATTTGAAATGTTACACCCTTTCTAAAATCACCAGCTGAAATCATATGTTTTACCTCCGTCTATAGTTCTGTTTAAATACACTCATTATTTTACCACATATTATGCAGTTGTGGCTATAATATATTCCAAAGCCAGTTCATAACCTTTAAATCCTAGACCTGAAATAATTCCATCAACCGCTTGTGCTGTAATTAAATTTTTTCTGAAATCATCCCTATTATGAACATTGCTGATATGAACTTCGATTTTAGGGATTTTAGCTATCAATAAAGCATCATAAATCGCTATTGAATAGTGACTATATGCAGCTGGGTTGATAACCAATCCATCATAATTTCGATATTGATGGATTTTATTGACGATTTCACCCTCGATGGCACTTTGAAAAATTTCAATTTCAATATTTTTTTCATTTGAGAAATCATTTAATCGAGCACATAGATCTCCGTAAGTGTTCTTACCATAAATATTTGCTTCTCTTTCCCCTAACATATTTAAATTAGGTCCATTGATTATTAATATTTTCATTTGTTTACCACCCGCTAACGAATAAAATTAAATATCTTTTCTATTGTAGTTTCAACTCTTTTATTCTCAATAATGAAATCAGCATTGTTCTTATATAGATTTTCACGCTGTTTCAATATTTCATCAATTTTTGTATGCAAGTCATTTTTTATTATTAATGGTCGATTGTTGGATTCTTCTTTAAGTCTGCTCACTAAATCGTCGACTGTGTTTTTCAAATAAATAATCAGTCCGTTCTTCTTTAATAAGGAGATGTTATCTGGATTTAAAACAATGCCGCCGCCAGTAGAAATTATCGAATTCTCGCATTTTGAAACTTCTTTCACTAAATCTTCTTCTAATTTGCGAAAATAATTCTCTCCATATAATTCAAATATTTCAGATATGGTTTTACCTTCTCTATTTTCAATCATTTGATCAGTATCATAATAGTCAGCATTAAGTTTTTTTGATATTTCCTTTGCTATGGTCGATTTTCCACTACCCATCATCCCTATAAATACAATGTTTTTCAATTTAATCTACCAACTTTCTCAAAATGTCGTCATACAAATTGTCGTAATAATAAAAAGGATTTGAAATTTCTTTGTGCCAAATCACGAATGACTCTATACCTTGATAAATAAGCATCGGCAATCCATTTACTGCATATATACCATGATCTTTGGCATCTTTAATCAATTTTGTTTCAAATGGATTATAAATAATATCGATCAATACTGTGTTTATAACATTTTTATTTATAGCAACAGGGCTCTCGCTCTCATTTAAGCCTATGGATGTTGTATTGATTATAAGCATATCATTTTCAATCTGAAAGTCTTGAAGGGATAATGTCTGCTTAGTATCAAAATTAAAATTCTCCAATAATCTATCGGCGTTTTCGATAGTTCTATTATAGAGCATTATATCGACAACACCTAATTTTTCCAATGCAAACACGATTGCCTTGGCAGCTCCACCAGCTCCAAGAACCACTACCTTGTGTCTGTCTAAATCAACATCTAATTCTTTCAACATTTTAACGAATCCTAGAACATCGGTGTTGTATCCTATCAATTGTCCATTAATATTTTCTATAGTATTTACAGCGCCGATTCTTTTCGCGCTATCATCGATTTTATCCAAGAAAGGAATTATACTTTCTTTATATGGAACGGTAACATTCAGTCCTTTGATATTCAATGTCTTCATTGTTGTTTTTATATTTTCAAATTGATCCTTTTCTATATCGAACGCTAAATAAGCTGCATTGATATCAAATAGATTCAATAATTTGTTTTGAAATTCAGGTGATAAAGAATGGTGAACGGGATGTCCTATAAGACCAAATAAATTCGTTTGGCTATTCATGGTTGATCTCCTTTTATTCCATTTTTTCTTCTATTATCGATTTGACTTTAGCTACCATTATATCAATCGCCACCTTATTATATCCACCTTCCGGAATTATAATGTCGGCAAATTTTTTACTCGGTTCAATAAATTGTTCGTGTGCCGGTTTCACTGTTTTTAAATACTGAGCAATAACCGATTCCAAGGTTCTACCTCTTTCGTTGATATCCCTGACAATCCTTCTGATAACCCTGACATCAGAATCAGTGTCGACAAAGAGCTTGATATCCATGATATCCCTTAATGCTTTGTCTTCTAAAATCATGATTCCTTCAAGAACAATTATATCCCTTGGGTAAACAGTTATTGTTTTATGGGATCTGTTATGAATTGAAAAATTATAAACAGGCATTTCAATCGATTTTTTATCGAGTAATTGTAAAAGGTGATCTTTTAATAATTTATTATCAAAGGCTAACGGGTGATCATAGTTGGTTTTCACACGCTCTTCTATACTCATATTGGTTTGTTCTTTATAATATGAATCCTGAGCAATGATAGAAATATTATTTTTTGGTAAAGAATTAAAAATCGCTTTAGCAACTGTCGTTTTACCACTTCCGGTTCCACCTGCAATACCTATCAATATCGGTCTATTCATTTTGCCCCCCCTTAAGCTTTCTTAGTAAATAATACGGTTTCAAGACTATTTCAGATTTAACTTTTACAATTTGGCGGGCATGTGGTGCGTTTTCTACAGTTATACCCTTATCGTTAATGATTTCTTCAATTGAAATCTCACTCATGAAATAATCAGGGCCCATGATTTCAATTTTATCTCCTACGCTGAATTTATTTCTTTGCTCAATTGTAGCCATCTTGGTTTCTTCATCATAATCGAGAACGATTCCTATAAAATCATATTCCCTGACATATGAACTAGACTCATATAATTGGTCGTGTTCATCAGGTTTTTTAAAATAAAAACCAGTTGTGAATTTTCTGTGGCTCGCTTTTTTTATTTCTTTCAGCCAAGATTCGTCGATATTGAAATCTTGATTGTTATAATAATGGTCTACAGCCATCTTGTATGCCCTGACTATATTAGCGACATAATAAATACTTTTGTTTCTACCTTCGATTTTTATACTTTTAACTCCACTTTCAATTACGTGATTGATATCATTTATCATGCACAAATCTTTGGAATTAAAGAAATAAGAACCTTTTTCATCTTCAAACACCGGGTAATATTCTCCAGGTCTTTTTTCTTCCACCAGGTGGTATTTCCATCTGCACGACTGAGAACAGTCACCTTTATTTGCATCCCTTGAAGACATATAATTTGATAACAAACATCTTCCAGAATAAGAAATGCACATGGCGCCATGGACAAAAACTTCATATTCCAAATTTAAATCTGAAGTTTTCTCAAAAATTTCTTTTATTTCAACTAGAGACATTTCTCTTGCCAATACAATTCTACTGACTCCTTGAGATGCCCAGAATCTTGAACTCATATAATTGGTATTGTTTGCCTGTGTACTTAGATGGATTTCCATTTCAGGCAGATATTCTTTTACATACATCAAAGTACCTGGATCTGACAATATAACGGCATCAAATGGTACATCTCTCAATAACTCCAGATACGATTTCAATTCATCGATATCATCGTTGTGCGGGATAATATTCAAAGTCAAATAAACCCTTGCATTTCTTTCATGGGCGAACTTGATTCCCTCTTTCATTTCATCTATAGTAAAGTTTTTCGAAGCCGCCCGCAGTCCGAATGTTTGGCCACCTAGATAAACAGCATCAGCACCGTAAATAATTGCATATTTAAGTTTTTCCAAGTCTCCGGCAGGCGCTAAAAGTTCTACTCTATCATTCATAATTATTATTTCTCCTCGATCATAGTAATTGACAATCCATCTCCAATAGGAAGAATAGTTGTGAAATATGGACTTCGATTTATAAAATCCAAATAATTTCGCATGTTTCTTGTAATAGTTCTATTTCTTTTTTCAACGTATAGATCGTTAACGATTCTTCCTTTAAAAAGCACATTGTCGGAAACGATGATGCCGCCTTCATTTAAATGCTCGAGTGAAAGCTCAAAAAACTCTCTATAATGACTTTTAGCAGCATCGATAAAGACTAAATCATATTTATCTTTGATATCATTTTTAAGAACGTCAGCTGCGCT
>DAOURC010000031.1 GCA_030625285.1 Eubacteriales bacterium | reverse complement strand
AGATATATTTTGAAAATCTAGACTATTGAATTGATTATACAAATAATAACTCTTGTTCATTGCATTTTCCACATCATTCATGCTTTTCCTGAGAAAAAATGATTCGGTTTTCATCTTGGAAGCAAGGACTAAAAATTCTTTGATTCGCACATTATTTTCATCTTTTAAAATTACGATACTATAAAAAATAAGACCCAAATTCAAAACAAACACAATACTCGCTCTCAATAAACCCGCAGTCAGCAAACTAGAAATAACAATTTTAGCTGATACACTATGGTATTCATATCTAATGGAAGCTTCTATAATATTCGACAACACATCCGAAAAGGTCAAAAAAGTAATCAATAAAATAGGCTGTTTGACAATTTCTCTGATACTGAACATCTTCAATAGTATTCCATAACTTAAATAAAAGAAAAATGCCGGTAAATGAATTTCAATAAGTGGAATAAAATTTTGTCCTGCAAGATATCCTAATAAAACCCTAAATGTCACAACAACTAAACCAGTAATAACAGTTGTAATAATTATTGGCGTATTTTTAAATTTTATTAATAGTAAGGTTAAAACGACTATCCCTATAGAAATTCTAAAGTCTGTATTAAAGGGATTTAAATACACTTGTCCAAACAATGCCGTTGCTAGAGCAATTATTGCGATTTTATTAAATATATTCTCCTTCATTATTCTCTCCTACTTAAATTTTGCTGTATTATGATTTCTGTTTCTGAGTCAATAAATCCTCTTCTCCATAATCCGATCCCGGGTAAATCATATTGCTTGACCAAATCTAATCTTTGAGAAATAGAAATCGAATCTTCATACCAAACTCTAGTTAATACTCCACTTTCTTTCTTTTCAGAATAATTAATCATGAGTTCTGGTAAATACTCTGTAGTAAATTCATTTTCTTCAACATAATTGTCTCTATTTTTAATAGAGAGAACCGAAGAATCATTGCCGCTTTTATAGTCCTTCCAAACTCGCATATATCCTGGAATTCCTAATACTAATTTTTCATTGGGCACTAGCTCAAGAGTTTTATCGAGTCCATCAATTGTCCACGGAATAGAAGCAACTGGACCACTTATATTTGATGAAGCCCAAAATTCATCATAAGCCATTAAAAATATATAATCTGTTGATTTAGCCAAAGATTTACGGTCGTAAACTTTGGACCATTGATCAGAACCTTCTGGAATAGTAACATCTATCGATAAAGGTATATCCATCTTTTGAGTCGTTTGATAAAGTTTTTTCATGAATTCACTAAGTAACTCTTTATCTTTCAAATAAATGTTTTCAAAATCAATATTGATTCCATCAAATTCATATATCAGTGTCAATACACAAAGCTGAGAAATAAATCTATCTACTAAAATTGGATTTGACAGCATTTCGTTAGTCCATTCAGGGTTAAAAGAATTTGATGCCAGCACCCAAACTTCTTTATCCATATCGTGAACCCACTGAATGTATTTATAATCCGATTCATTAATAACAATGCCGTTTATATTCAAACTTAAAAATGTCGGCGAAATGATATCCGCACTTTTTTCAACTAATTCATTATTGAAATTCAACGCCCCGTTATATGAAGTTATCTGATCCCAAACCAAATAAAAAGGTTTCTCCACTTTTTCTCGATCAGCAAAATAATATTCACTTAAAAATCGGGTATCTGATTCTTTGACTTTTACTGAATCCAATGAGACATAACCCAAATTTTCATCATTTGCAACGAAATATGCCTTTCCAGTTGAAACTCCATAAAAATCAGTGCTATTATTACTCTGCTTATTGGGAATATTAAGGTTTTCGTTTATAAATATTTTGCTTTTGGATACAGATACACTTTCCAATTTATCTTTAGCAATGATCCAGATATCATTCCCGGTGAATCCATATTCAAAGAATAATGCTCTAGCAATGGTTTCAAGAGGTAAATATTTAATTTCATTATAATCGACTAAAGGAATATTGATATCGACGATATTATCAATAATGAATTCATTTAAGAATTCATCATCTAAATCGGCCCATTTAGAATCAAATTCCATATATACCCTTTGCTTGCTATTTGATAATTCCATATCATCATATATGAAATCCTTTACAAATTTATAGTCGATGAAATATCTATCGTCAATCTCTATAATATTATTTTTTTCATATCTTACTCCATTTACATACAACCACTCACTCATCATATATTCGTCCGACAACTCGAATTCCAAAGCTTTATAACGATTAAATAATATTGAAGTACTTATAATCAATCCTATTATGACAACTATCAGTATGACATTAATGATTAAATTCGTTTTTTTCATATTGTTTTGAGCTCCTTAAAAAAGTTATATACTCATTATAGTATTTTTTTAACTCAATGAAAAGAACAAGCCTTGCAGGCATCATATTTAATTATCCCTTTTGAATATATTATCGGTATCATACTCTCTCTTAGGTATACACATCCGAAGTGATGATACTTTTTCCCTGTATCTGTTATATAAACCAAAGGTTCAATATTCGGCACTCTGATGTCGTATTTTATCAACCATCTTCTATGATAAATACTATTGAAAGCAAGCGTGATCTCAACTTCTTTCAAATGAAATAATACGGATTTTATTTCAAGCCTAGGATGTCTTTTAGCAATATCGTTAATCTCACTCACATCGAAATTTCTTGAAGTGGTGCTCATTAAATCATCTATCATCTCTTTTTCAAACACATTGAAATATATCTTCGATATCGGTAGAAGCATAAAAAAATAAATAGCCACTATCACTAATGGTATTATTATCGTTGCTTCGATTGTTAGACTTCCACGATTATTCATTATAATCACCTTCAAATTTTCTTTTTTTATTTACTGTATAATCAAAAGTTTGAAAAGAGTAATTAAACGATTTATCAAAAGATAAATACGTATAGTAATTTTCTAAATCAATATACAATTTATTTTCTATGCTATTTTCAATACGATTGATAAGAGTATTCTCTGGAATAAAATAGAGTAAAATCCTAACATAATCTTTGTAATATAAGCCCGATTTAAATTTTTTCTTATCGATATCATTATTGGTTTTAATCAACGGTATAGGATTCCCTTCATAAATTTCATTTATATCGTTTAATGAGATTTTTATACTGTCTATAAGCATCAAGAAAAACTGTCCTCTTATATCCCCTCCGGCTTGCGTTAAATAATTCTTCATCTTTAGTGGGTTTTTCATTATACTTGCAGTATTCAACAATATCCTGAGTGAAAAAATCTCTCCTTCAATAAAAACCCGTTGTGTATATATGTTTGTAAATCCAGTTATAGCGTATTCACTTGTATAAATCTCTTTTTTATTGAAGTTGCTGGAGTATCCTAAATAGTCAATAACATATTCAACCACAAGAGGTTTCGACAATAAATATTCAATATTTTCAAAATCAAATGTACTGAAATAATTAACTCTCACCTTCTTAATATATTCGTCGATTTCGAGTTTAATCAATTCACCATTTGTAAAATCAATATTCTTTATTTCATCAAAAGAACTATACGGATATTCAAAATACATATGGTTCTTCAGTACTTTTTTACACAACAACAAAATTATTTTCTCACTTGGTATTTTAAGCTCTCTTATTTGTCTATTTATTGAATTCTTCAAGGCGATCGTTTCATCAAGTTCTTTTAATATTCCTAGAATTTTTTTCTCTTCAATGACTTTTTCTATAATGCTCATACTTACATCGTTTATAACCCTATGCTTCATCAATTTAACGATACTCTCCTTAAGCACAGTATTATCACTTAACGAATTTTCATAATTCATCAATTTGTTCTGCATTTCAAAACCCAAAATTCCATAGCGATCAAATAGATTATTATCAAATCTTTTCATTTGATTCTGGACACTTAAATAATTCTCTCTGATAAAGTGATTATACTGAAAAAAATACTCTCCAATATCATTTAGCAGTACAATTAAAATAATTAGCATACTTATAAATATCGTCATAAATATAGTGACAGAACCTTTATTTCCCATCAATTGCGCCTTTTTCAATTCTAAGCTCCTTTACTAAATCATTTAACTGCTTTTCATAATTATAGGTATGATTTTGAAAATACTCAAAAGATATTCCTTTCATTCTGACAACCTCCTCTAGTGTCATCGCACATAGCAATAATACAATTGTAATAACTATTACTCCTTCAATAATAATTTCTCCACGTTTATCCATCTTACGCTCCTTTTTGGAAAAATAAAAAATAACCTGTATAAAAACAGGTTATTCATCGTCATGAGATGCATTTCCAATAATCCATAATATTATCGAACTTCCTATACCGAAAGCTCCTATAAATAATCTAAATAATTGATTATAATCTATTAAGTTTGCAACAATCAATATAGCCACTGTTGCAAAAAATATATATTTCGCTATTTTTTTAAAATACATTTACTCCTCCAAGAAATCATTAATATGTTCTATCATTCTTTCAAAAACATTTTCAGCATCTTGATTTGCATCAATAACTACAATTCTATCTGAATTGTCTTTTGCAAGTTTAAGATATCCTTCCCTGACTTTTTTATGAAAAGTCAATCCTTCTAGATCCAAACGGTCTTTCTCCCTATTGTTTTCAGAAATCCTCTTTAAACCGATTTCCGGTTCAATATCCAATAAAATAGTCAACCCCGGTAAAAAACCTTCTGTTGCAAACAGATTCAGATTATAGACTTCCTCCATCCCTAGCCCTCTTACATATCCTTGATAAACAACAGAAGAATCGACATATCTATCGAAAATAATAACTTTTCCACTACTCAACTGCGGAATGACTTTTTCAGCAAGATGCTGTCTTCTAGCTGCTGCATATAGAAGCGCCTCTGTTTTTGGATCCATTTCTGTATTGTTTTTGTCTAAAATTATCTCTCTAATAGATTCAGAAATCTTGACTCCACCTGGTTCTCTTGTCACCATGTAGTTTATCTTTTTTTCTATAAAATAATTTTCAATCATTTTAATAATTGTCGTTTTCCCACTTCCATCTCCACCTTCAATGGAAATTATTTTGTCTTTATACATAAAACCACCCCAAATCAATAGTTACCTCTATTATAAGAAAATACCAAGACATTTGTCACGGTATTTATCAAATATTCCATTTTTCACTTATTGATAAAATGTTTTTTTATCAATAATGCAGTTTTTTTATCAATACTTTGAATTTTAAGATGCTTTTTTACTCCGTAACTATTTGATGCTTTCAGCTTTGAGGCGTCTCCAAATTTATATTTCTCTTTCATTTCAGTCACAAACGTTATTAATATGCTGATATCTGGTGTGTTTCCTGGAAATAATTTATATTCAATAGCTATTCCATTGGAATCTATTATAAGTCCCATTTGCACTATTAGGAATCTCTTGTTTTCTTTTGACATACTTTTTTCTTTAAATTATCTTCGATTTCTGTTTCAAAGTAATAATTGGTAACATCATAAAATACTAAAGAAACATCTTTATTACATATTAGAGTGGTAACTTTTTCATTTTAATGTATCTGTAGATCAGATTTTCTTTCGTCAAGTATTGATAATGATATATACACTGAATTCAGCGTACAGTTGAAAGGTATAAAATATTCATCTTGCCGATTTATGGTGGATTGCTTACTCCTAGGGTCTAAAATCCTTCCAAAAGTAAGTAATTTAGTATTTCATCAAGATCATACTTAAAACTTGATTCAAACTTCTAATTCCTTATAGATTCAGTTATATCAAAATTTTTATAAATACTATCCAAGAAAAAACAACCATAATTTTTATCTTTTTCTTTATTCGAATTCGAATCAGATTGTTTCAATATGATTTTTACTTCGTTTATAAGTTTTTTTTGATTCTGCTCTAAGTTCAATAGACATATCTGAATCTACAGCTTCTAAAGCTTCTAAATTACCATAGCAATGAAAATTCGTTGTTTTGATTTCCCTCTTCCGTCTCTATATCCTTCGGCAAGAAAACTATTTGTAAACTTAGCTGTTTTACTTTTACTTAATCAAATAAACACAAATGATATCCATAAAAAGTATGTTGCTTACAATCCATTTCATAAGATAAGTGAGGGTGCAAAATAATCTTAACACAGGAGTATAACTCTATTTACATCAAGGAAACAACATCGGAGTGTGTTGTACTTATATTTTCTTTTTAATGCCATTTTTTATTTATATTGTCATATATATTATTTTATGTTAAAATTAGCTATATTACCTTTGATAACCCTAAACTAAAGAAATTTAAGTAGGACACTATTTTGAACAAAGAAGGAATAAAAGGATTCAAGTTGATATTAACACTTAAAGAAAATAGATTTATTCAAGATATGAATAGTGAGTATGTAGTTATTGACACGTATGATAACAGTGGGATAAAAGTTTCGAAATTGATAGAGCGAGACGAACTGTTTAAGGAGTTGAGATAAATGAAGAACACACTCAATTGGAAAATATCGGCAGTAGGTCTTATGATAATAATATTATCATTAATGAGTCTATCGATAATATTATTAATAATGAATAATAATTCAAAGTTATCTGAATACTCATTAATAATGACGGAAAAAAACAAAGAGATTGATGATCTAAGTGAGCAAATTGATAAAACAAATGAAATTTATAACGCAAGTTTAAATTTCAAAGCTAAGACTATTGAACAAAATAAGAGAGAACTTAATGAATTGAATATCAAAATTGATAATCTACAAGCTGATTTACAATGTGCTCGTCATGAAAATTCTAAAATTGAATTATCTACCAGAATAATAAATGATAGCGAGATTATAATAAGTAGATTAATTACTCAATTCATTTCAGAGGATATTAAAATATTTAGTGGGCTATTCTGGGAATATAAAATTCAAATTAGAGATAATGATCATAATGTTCTATATGATATTGGCTATGGTAGCAATATACCACCAATATTAGAAGTGCCATCAGAATTCGAAATTGCTATAATTAATAAACGCTTATTAGGAGAGCATTCATTTGAGTTTATAGATCTTGTTGAAGAGAATCGAATAAGTAACCTTTTTTTTAACGAAGTGGAAATAATACCGACAATGCCTTCCATTGGTAGAGATGGTGGTATAGTTTCAACTCTAACATACACTGTTAATTTTGATGAGATTAACACCGATAAGATAGTATTAAAAATCGACAATAAATATCTCGACTACTTTGGGATAGAGTATGATAAGTTGAACTTAGTTTTAAGTAATAATTAGATAATAGTGAAATAAATATTAAATTCATTATGTGTTAGGATAATTGTAGGATAAAATGTTTAGTAATAAAATTATATATGGATTGAAGGTGTATAATACATGATATTCTATTAGCACTTATTAATAGTTCCTATATACCTTCAATGGAAATTATTTTGTCTTTATACATAAAACCACCCCAAATCAATAGTTACCTCTATTATAAGAAAATACCA
>DAOURC010000063.1 GCA_030625285.1 Eubacteriales bacterium | reverse complement strand
AACGTCCTCCATCCAATTGAACCATTGGTCTTAAATCAGGAGGGATAACCGGAACAACATCTAAAATCATCCATTCTGTTTTGTTCTCTGAATTTCTAAATGCCTCTACAACATCCAGTCTTCTAATTGTTTTAACTCTCTTTTGACCTGTACTCTCTTTGAAAATTTCTCTTAATTCTGCAGATAATTGAGCAAGATCAATGTTCTGCAATAATTTTTTAACTGCTTCCGCTCCCATTTGAGCTTTAAACTTATTGCCGTACACATCTTTATATTCATTATATTCCATCTCTGATAATAGCTGTTTGTATGATAAAGATGTATCTCCAGCATCTATTACTACATAAGATGCAAAATATAGAATTTTTTCTAAAGATCTAGGTGACATGTCTAAAAGGATTCCCATTTTAGACGGTATACCTTTAAAATACCATATGTGAGATACTGGTGCAGCAAGCTCTATATGTCCCATTCTTTCACGACGGACTTTGGCTTTTGTTACTTCTACACCACAGCGATCACATATAACACCTTTATATCTGACGCGTTTATATTTTCCACAATGACATTCCCAGTCTTTAGTTGGTCCAAAAATCTTCTCACAGAAAAGACCTTCTTTTTCAGGCTTTAATGTACGATAATTAATTGTCTCAGGCTTCTTAACTTCACCTTTTGACCACTGTCTAATCTTATCTGGTGATGCTAACCCTATTTTTATAGAATCGAAATTATTAAATTCAAACAAGGGGCTTTCTCTCCCTTCATCATGGTAGTTTATTCTTCTTCATGAATAATAAAATTTTGTTCAATACCTTTTTCTTGTTCTTTGCTATCAACATTGAAATCATCTGCTGAAATTAAATTTTCTTCACTACTGAGTGATACAAATTCTTCTTCATCAGTTTCTCTGATTTCAACTTCACCCTCAGCGTCATTTATAATTTTCACATCTAACGCTAAAGATTGGAACTCTTTTATCAATACTTTAAAGGATTCAGGTATACCTGGTTCTGGAATACTTTCTCCTTTGACAATCGCTTCATAAGCTTTCACTCGACCTACGATATCATCTGACTTAACCGTTAGGATTTCTTGCAATGTATGAGCAGCACCATACGCCTCGAGAGCCCACACTTCCATTTCACCAAATCTTTGTCCACCCATTTGAGCTTTACCACCCAATGGTTGTTGTGTAACAAGCGAATAAGGTCCTGTACTTCTTGCGTGAAGTTTATCATCGACTAAATGATGAAGCTTAAGCATATACATATATCCTACAGTAACAGGATTATCGAAAAATTCTCCTGTTCTACCATCTCTTAATGCAAGTTTTCCATCTCTCGGATAACCTGCTTCTTCTAACAAGTCCATAATCTGAGTTTCTTTTGCGCCATCGAATGCAGGAGTAGCAACTTTCCAATTGAATTTTTTCGCCGCCAAGGCAAGATGTATTTCCAACACCTGACCGATATTCATCCTAGATGGAACTCCCAATGGGTTTAGTACTATTTGAACAGGTGTACCATCTTCTAAGAAAGGCATGTCTTCCTTAGGCAATATTCTTGAAATAACACCCTTATTTCCGTGGCGTCCAGCCATTTTATCCCCTACGTTAATTTTTCTTTTCTTAGCAATATAAACCCTTACTAATTCATTAACGCCAGGCGATAATTCATCTCCATTTGCTCTTGTAAATACTTTCACATCTACAACAATTCCATTTTCACCATGTGGTACTTTTAACGATGTATCTCTAACTTCTCTAGCTTTCTCTCCGAAAATAGCTCTTAACAATCTTTCTTCAGGAGTCAATTCAGTTTCACCTTTTGGTGTAACTTTACCTACTAGGATATCTCCAGCACCAACTTCAGCACCTATACGAACAATTCCTCGCTCATCGAGATTTCTTAAGGCTTCATCGCTTACATTTGGAAGTTCTCTAGTTATTTCTTCTGATCCAAGTTTCGTATCTCTTGCTTCAGACTCATATTTTTCGATGTGAATTGAAGAAAGAACATCTTGTTCAACCAGTTCTTCACTAAGAAGCATCGCATCTTCATAGTTATAACCTTCCCAAGTCATAAATGCGATTAAAAGATTTGTTCCTAAAGCGATTTCACCATTTTCTATAGATGGTCCATCGGCAATAATTTCACCAGCTTTAACGTGGTCTCCCTTATTTATCAATGGTCGCTGATTAATACACGTTCCTTGATTAGAACGCTTAAATTTCAAAAGATTATGACGTTCATTACCCGAACTGTCATCTCTTTTTATAACGATTTCTTCAGCTGTCACCTTGGTAACAACTCCGTCACATCCAGCAATCTGAACCGCACCCGAATCTTCTGCTGCCTTATGTTCCATTCCAGTACCTATTATTGGAGCTTTCGCCTTAACCAAAGGAACTGCCTGACGCTGCATGTTTGAACCCATAAGAGCTCTATTGGCATCATCGTTTTCCAAGAATGGAATCATCGCCGTTGCAACTGATATCATTTGCTGAGCAGAAATTTCCATGTATTCAATTTCGCTGCTTGGATATTCTTTAATATCAGAACGTCGTCTTGCAGCAACTACTTTGTTTACAAACTTATTGTTTTCATCTAATAACTCATTTGCAGGTACAACTACACATTTCTCTTCTATATCTGCAGTTATATATTCTATTTCATCTGTTACAATACCAGTCTCTCGATCAACAATTCTATATGGAGATTCAATGAAACCATATTCATTAATTCTTGCATAAGTACTTAATGATCCAATCAATCCAATATTTGGACCCTCTGGTGTTTCGATCGGGCACATCCTTCCATAATGCGAGTGATGCACATCACGAACCTCAAATCCAGCTCTCTCACGAGATAAACCACCTGGTCCTAATGCTGACAATCTTCTTTTATGTGTAAGTTCAGCTAGTGGATTAGTTTGATCCATAAACTGAGATAATTGTGAACTTCCAAAAAACTCTTTGATAGCTCCAGTAACTGGTCTGATATTAATAAGAGCTTGTGGTGTAATCGTCTCTAAATCTTGCTGTATAGTCATTCTTTCTTTAACAGCTCTTTCCATTCTCATAAGACCAATTCTAAATTGATTCTGAAGAAGCTCGCCAACAGAACGAATTCTTCTATTTCCCAAATGGTCAATATCATCAACGTCGCCAACATCAAAAGACAAGTTCAACAAATAACTAACAGAAGCCATAATATCGTCTATGATAATATGCTTTGCTATCAATTCTTTTTTTCTTTTTTCGATTTCTTCAAGAATTTCTTCCTGCGATTCACACGTTTCTAAAATATCTTTCAATACAGGAAAATATACTTTTTCATTTATTACAATATCTCCAAGATCTTCTACGTAGTTGTGAATATCGACAAAATTATTTCCGATAACTTTCACAGTTTTTTCAGAATCCATTTTAATTAGTACTTCTTTAACGCCAGCATTCTCGATTAAACGCGCTTCCTTTTTCGAGATTTTTTGCCCTGCTTCAGCAAGAACCTCTCCAGTAATAGGATTAATTACATCTTCTGCAATTGTTTGCTCCTCAATCCTATTAGAAACACCTAGTTTTTTATTATACTTGTATCGACCGACTCTTGCTAAATCATATCTTTTCTCATCAAAAAACAGATTACTTATAAGTGTATTCGCACTATCGATCGTAGGTGGTTCACCCGGACGTAATCGTTTATATATTTCAAGCAACGCTTCGTCTCTGTTCGTTGTAGTATCCTTCTCCAACGTTTTGTATAATCTTTCGTTTTCTCCAAACAACGAGATGATCTCGTGATTTGTAGAATAACCCATCGCTCTAATCAAAACTGTTAACGGAATTTTTCTCGTTCTATCAATTCTGACATAAAGTATATCGTTTGAATCTGTCTCATATTCCAACCAAGCTCCTCTATTAGGAATTACTTGAGTTGAAAATAAGTGGTTTCCGTTCTTGTCGATTTTCATTCCATAATACGGACCCGGTGAACGCACCAACTGGCTTACGATTACACGTTCAGCACCATTGATAATAAACGTTCCTTTGAAAGTCATTAATGGAAAATCTCCCATAAAAACTTTCTGTTCCTTGATTTCACCAGATTCTCGATTAATAAATCGAACTTTAACTCTTAGAGGAACTGAATAAGTTACATCTCTTTCTTTACATTCCTCAATGTCGTACTTTGGTTCCTTTTCCATTTCATAATCAATAAATTCTAAAACCAAATTTCCAGTATAACCCTCAATAGGAGAAATGTCCTGGAACGCTTCCGCTAGACCTTCCTTTAAAAACCACTCATATGATTTTTTTTGGATTTCAATTAGATTTGGTAGTTGAATTAATTGATTGATTTTGGAAAAGCTCATCCTCTCAGTTCTTCCTAGTTGTACAGGATGTGGCATTCCTCTTCACCCCTTATCAAAATTAGATTAACCTTATTATAATTAATCAAATTACTATAAAAAAGTTTACAAAAAAAATAAAAATCGCATACTATTCGCATTATGAAATGATATCACATATGCGCAGATGCGTCAACATAATTTTTCTGATATTTATAATGTTTCTTCTATCTTCCTATTGTACCACATACGATTAAAAAATACCTCTACAAATTCACGGTTATCCATTGCATCGATTGTGCTTGTCAAACCGTTGCTTTTACAACAACCAAAACAAAAGCAGAATCATTACCAATCAATTCCGCTCTATAAACACTTACTCTTTGTCTTGTTAAAATATTTTTTTCGCCGCTATCACAGACATCTCGACAAGAATGTTATCAGAAGCCATCTTCGCTTCCACGCACGCCCTTGCAGGTTCATATCCACATTCCATCCACTTGTCCCATATCTCATTCATCTCATCAAACATGCATATGTCTTTCAAGTAGATTGTAACCGAAAGTATATGACTCTTATCAGAACCGTATTCACCAAGAAGTCTTTCGATTTTTTCAAGTACTTCGATAGTTTGAAGTTTAATTCCTGATTCTGGATCATTGTGCGTCTGCCCACATAGATAGAGTGTATTGTCGTGCTCGACGACTCTACTCATTCTTCCTGTTCCCTCATATCTCTTTATCATAATTTTTCCTTTCTTTCATATAAAAAAATCGCCGCCCGGACTATTCCGAACAGCGACTTAATTCTATAATCGAATTACTTAACTTCTACTGCAGCTCCAGCTTCTTCTAACTTAGCTTTAACTTCTTCAGCTTCTTCTTTAGAAACGCCTTCTTTAACAGCATTTGGTGCGCCGTCAACTACTGCTTTAGCTTCTTTCAATCCTAAACCTGTGAT
>DAOURC010000050.1 GCA_030625285.1 Eubacteriales bacterium | reverse complement strand
ATATGATCCTTCAAAATGTAGATAAGCATCATTGTTGTTCTTGGACTTCAAATTTTATAATTATTTGAGGTCTTTTTGTCATGCAATAAAATGCTTATTTTATTTTAAATTTTCACTTGACTTATCATAGTTAGTCACCTCAACTAATGTATACCCATTAAAATTGAAAATATGATATAATTAAAAAAAATATTAAAGAGGAATGCTATGGAAAACTTTATCGGTGTTTTTGATTCGGGGATGGGCGGAGTTACTGTATTAGCGGATTTAGCAGAATCGTTGCCCTATGAAAATTTCATATTTTATGGAGATTCTATAAATGCACCTTACGGCATTAAAGATCAAAATGATATTATCGATTTGACAGATGAAGCTGTAAAGGGATTGATCGACAGAGGGGCCAAGGTAGTTGTTATTGCATGTAATACTGCGACAAGCGCTTCAATCAATTATTTAAGGGATAAGTACTCTGTTCCGATTATCGGAATGGAACCTGCAATTAAACCGGCAATGAAAGAGAATAATGGCGGTCATATATTTGTGATGGCTACTCCTATGACTTTAAAACTCGATAAGTTCAACTCTCTTATCAATAGACTTAAAGGAAAAGGAAAGGTAATTAAAATTTCAAGCCCTAGATTGGTGACGTTAGTTGAAAACGGCGTTATTAACGGAGATGAAATTGAAGATTATATTAAAGAGATATTTTTAGAATACGATATAAAGAAAATGGAATCGATAGTACTTGGGTGTACACATTTTTTGTATCTTAAAAGAGTATTATTAAATATATTTGGAGAAAACATTAAAATATACGATGGCAATATGGGAACCGTTAGAAGGGTCAAGCAAATTTTAGAAGAAAAGAGCATTTCAACAAAGAATCAAGATAAAGGATATTTGAGAATCGAGAACTCTCTTTCAGATGAAATGGTGGAACAATCATTTGAATTGTTCAATAAATATCAGAAGCTTAAGAGGTGATAGAGTGACAAATTTTGATGATCCCCGTGTGAAAGATGCAATAATTAGTGCGAAAATTGATCAGAAGTACAAAGAAATGATTTTTATGCGCTATGGTATTGGATTTGAAGAACCTTTCTCTATGAAAGAAATAGGGAAAAAATTCAAGCTAAGGGGACTGAAATTAAGAGAAGAAATGGATAAAGCTGAAAGGTTGGCTTTTAATATATTGAAAACTAAAGATTTATATGATATCATAATTGAAAATTAATAGCGACTGTGAAGGGAATAAGTAAAAGGTCAATATTCTGTAGAGAGACGATGGATGGTGTGAATTGTCGGGTATGCCTTTGAATCAAGCCTGGAGTTATACGTTTGGTTATCGTAAATAACTTTTGAGTGGGTCATTATGACCAATTAGGGTGGCAACGCGGGTACTTCTCGTCCCTTACTATTTTTAGTAAGTGATTAGGGGTATTTTTTTATTTTATCGGAGGTGTTTTTATGTTAGATATAAAAAGATTAAGAAATGAATTTGAAGAGGTTAAAAGACTTATTTTGCTTAGGGGCAAGGGTGAATTTGGAATCGATTCAATATTGGAACTCGACCTAAAAAGAAGAGAACTGTTGACCAAGGTAGAAACAATGAAGAATGAGCAAAAGACAAAATCCAAAGAGATTCCAAAGTATAAAAAAGAAGGTAAAGATACTGAATCTTTAATGGAAGAACTCAAGAATTTGTCGGAGGAAATCAAGGGTTACGATGATAAGGTAAAAGTAGTCGACGATTCTTTAAAAGAACTATTATTGTCAGTTCCCAACACTCCAAATGAAGGAACCCCACCAGGTGATTCTGACGAGGACAATATAGAAATCAGAAAATGGTCTGAGCCTACCAAATTTGATTTTGAGCCGAAACCTCATTGGGATTTAGGCGTAGATCTAGATATTTTAGATTTTGAAAGAGCGACAAAGATTGCAGGTACAAGATTCACTGTTTTAAAGGGAATGGGAGCGAATATGGAGAGAGCATTGATTAATTTCATGCTTAATCTTCATACGATAGAACACGGCTACACTGAAATATTAACGCCGTTTATGGTAAATAGGGACGCTATGATCGGCACGGGACAATTACCTAAATTTGAAGACGATATGTTCCATGTTCCGGCAAAAGATTTCTTTTTAGTACCGACAGCTGAAGTACCGATAACCAATCTATATATGAATGAGATTCTCGATGGTGAAAAACTTCCAATCTATCATACGGCATATACACCGTGTTTTAGAAAAGAAGCCGGTTCGGCAGGAAGGGACACTCGTGGATTGATTAGGCAACATCAATTCAATAAAGTAGAGTTGGTGAAATTCGTCAAGCCTGAGAATTCTTATGAAGAACTTGAAAAATTATTACTTAATGCAGAAGAAGTTCTGAAAAGATTGAAAATACCTTATAGAGTAGTTTTACTTTGTGGCGGTGATTTAGGTTTTTCTAGTGCGAAAACCTATGATATCGAGGTATGGATGCCGAGTTATAATAGATATGTAGAAATCAGTTCTTGCAGCAACTTTGAAGGATACCAGGCAAGAAGAAGCAATATTAGATATAGAGATTCTGAAACTAAAAAAGTAAACCATATACACACTATAAATGGATCAGGACTTGCTGTAGGAAGAACATTGGCAGCGATTATTGAGAATTACCAGACAAAAGAGGGTACAATAATAGTGCCAGAAGCTTTAGTTCATTATATGGGTGGCAAAACTGAAATCAAGTAAGGGGACTGAGTATGAAATTTTCAGATATAAAATATATAAGACCTGATTTAACTATTCTAGGAGAAGAAATCCTGACGTATTTAAAAGTTTTTAAAACTGCTAAAACCGCCAAGAGGCAAAATGAAATCATTTCACTGATCAATGAAAAAAGAAAATTCTACGATACTATGGAAAATCTTTGTTATGTGCGCCATAGTGTAGATACATTAGACACTTTTTACGATAAGGAAAACGACTTTTTCAATGAAGCGGGTCCTGAATTTTTTAGTGTTGTAAAGAAATTCTATGAAACTATTTTAGATTCAGAATTCATTGATGAGTTAAAGACATTGCGTCCTGTTCAGTTTTTTAATCTTGCAAAGGTGAGTTTAAAAACTTTCAGCGGTGAAGTGATTGAAGATCTACAAAATGAAAATAAATTAGTGAGTGAATACGACAAGTTGATAGCTTCTGCTAAAATCAGTTTTTTAGGCAAGGAATTGACGCTAGCGGAGATGGGACCGTATTTGACTGATAACGACAGGGCTGTGAGAAAAGATGCACACGAGGCGTATTTCGGGTTTTTTGAAGCTAATGAGGATGAGCTTGATAGGATATATGATGAGCTTGTTCATTTAAGACATAAGATAGCTTTGAAATTGGGGTATGACAATTTTATCGACCTGGCGTATGCAAGAATGTGTAGAACTGATTATACGTCCAAGGAAGTGGAAGTCTTTAGAGAAGCGGTTTGTAAATTTATTACACCGGTTAGCAATGAATTGATGGAAAGACAAGAAAAAAGAATCGGCATAGACCAGCTGATGTATTTTGACCTTAGATATTCATTTAAGACGGGAAACCCAAAACCCAATGGAACGGAAGAAATAATAGTCGATAATGCGAAAAAAATGTATAAAGGGCTTTCGAATGAAACGAATGAATTTTTCAACCTGATGGTTGAAAAAGAAATGATGGATTTAACCGCTAAGAAGGGTAAATCGGCAGGTGGATATTGCACCTACATACAGGGAGAAAAAATGCCGTTTATCTTTTCAAACTTCAATGGAACATTTGGAGACGTGACAGTTCTGACTCATGAATTTGGTCATGCACTTCAAGTTTATAGCGGAAGACATCATAATGAACCTGAATTTGTCTGGCCGACAACTGAAGCGGCGGAGATATTCTCTATGGGGATGGAATTTATTACTTGGCCATGGATGGACCTGTTTTTTGGTGAAGATGATGAGAAATTCAAATTCATGCATATGCAAAACAGCTTGACTTTTATTCCTTATGGAGTCACAGTAGATGAATTTCAGCATAGAGTATATGAAAACCCGGATTTAACGCCAAAAGAGAGAAAGACTTTATGGAGTGAAATCGAGAAAAAATATATGCCGTATTTGGATTATGGTGATAATGAGTATTTGTCACAAGGTGGTTTTTGGCAAAAACAAGGACATATTTACGAGGTGCCTTTTTACTACATCGATTATACATTAGCTCAAATTGCAGCTTTTGAGATTTATAATAAATTCGAAAAAGATAGAGAAAGTGCGTGGGAAGAATATTTAGATATGTGCGACGTGGCTGGAAGTGAACCTTTTACCAAACTTTTAGAAAAAGGAAAATTATCAAATCCTTTCGATATCGAAGTTATTAAAGATATCATTTCAAAAGTTGAAAGACGAATAAATAAATTTGATGACAGTAAATTTTAGGAGGTGAATATTTTGGAAGAAGCAAAAGTATCATCTAATTTCATTAAGAAAATCATTATCGATGATTTAGAATCGGGAAAACACAAAAAAATTGTAACTCGTTTTCCACCTGAACCAAATGGTTATATTCACATAGGCCACGCAAAGGCGATTATTATCAACTTTGATTTAGCTCAAGAATTTGGCGGGAAAACAAATTTAAGATTCGACGATACAAATCCAGTAAAAGAAGATGTAGAATACGTAGAATCGATTATGAACGATATAAAATGGCTGGGTTATGAATGGGATAGCCTTCACTATGCATCTGATTACTTTGAAGAGATGTACAATAGAGCGATGATTTTGGTAAAAAAAGGACTCGCTTATGTAGATGACTCGACACCAGAAAAAATAAGTGAAGAAAGAGGAACGCTCACTAAAACGGGTACAGAAAACGAGTATAGAAAACGTTCTATAGAAGACAATGTCGACTTGTTCACTAAAATGAAGAACGGTGAATTTGAAGACGGATCTAGAGTTCTAAGAGCGAAAATAGATATGAGCAGCCCGAATATAAATATGAGAGATCCTGTCATATATAGGATAGCTCATAAGACTCATCACCAAACTGGCGACAAATGGTGCATTTATCCTATGTACGATTTTGCTCATCCACTAGAAGATGCAATAGAGGGAATTACACATTCTCTTTGCACGTTGGAATTTGAAGACCACAGACCTATATACGATTGGGTTGTAGAAAACTGTGAAATGGAAGCTGTTCCAAGACAGATAGAATTTGCAAGACTTGAAATGACCAATACTCTTATGAGCAAGAGAAAATTGAAGTTGCTAGTAGATGAAAAAGTCGTAGATGGCTGGGATGATCCTAGACTACCTACTATTTCTGGTCTAAGAAGAAGAGGGTATACTCCAGATGCAATAAAAAATTTCGCTAGAGCGGTTGGAGTTTCAAAGAGCAATAGTTTGATCGATAGTATGATGCTGGAGCATTTTGTGAGAGAGGATTTAAAACTCAAAGTGCCTCGTACCATGGCTGTTATCGATCCTTTGAAGGTGACGATAACCAACTATGATGAAATTGAATTGTTGGAAGCTGAAAACAACCAGGAAAACGAGGAAATGGGAACGAGAATGATTCCGTTTTCAAATGAAATTTACATTGAGAAAGAGGATTTCATAGAAGAGCCTCCAAAGAAATGGAAGAGACTTTATCCTGGTGCTGAGGTTAGACTCAAGCATGCGTATTTTATCAAATGCAATGAAGTGATAAAAGATGCAAATGGTGAAATCATCGAATTAAAATGTACTTATGACCCAATGACGAAAAGCGGCAGCGGATTTAAAGAGAGAAAACCTAATGGAACCATTCACTGGGTAGAGGCT
>DAOURC010000176.1 GCA_030625285.1 Eubacteriales bacterium | reverse complement strand
ACGGTTTATAGTTTTATTTTGTACCAAGCTGTGAAGGGTATGAAAAGCAAAATTATAATAAATCAGGTTCTGTCTGTAGCGGGGTTAATCGCAATAATTGGTGGTTTAATAGATCCGATAGCTTACAAAGAAGGCCTTTGGCTCGTCTTGAGTTTAGCAATAGGTTATAACTACGGCAAAGGAAAGACATATGAAAATCCTAAAGTATTACACTTGATTCCACATTTCGATATAGGTGGATCTGAAATTTTGGTAAATAATATGGCTAAACATATGGACCGTATTCAAATTTATGTAGGAAGTGTGTTAAGAGGATCTTTATATGAAGAGATGACGCAAGAATTGAAAAGTAATGGAATACGATATATGACACTTGATAAACCAAAAAAAGAGAAACGCCTGGAAGGAATTATCAAGCTTTCTCGTTATATTGAAAAAGAAGAAATTGATTTTGTTCATACACATTGTGGCAGTCCGGATTTTTATGGAATTTCTGTGGCAGTTCTTACTAACCGAAGAGTATTCAGCACCATTCATAATACAGCAGGCTATAATAGAATCGTTCAATGGAGTTACAGTCTTGTAGTAGATAAATTTATCGCAATTTCAAATTCTGTCAGAACATATATGATAAAGGAATTGAAAATTTCAGATAAAAAAATAGTTACCATTAACAATGGAATTGATGTGCAGCAGTATAAAGATACCAAAGTTGATATCGAGGGAAAAAGAAAAATGCTGGAAATTTCTTCAAAGTATCTCATCTTGGCTGTAGGTAGAATTTGTGAACAAAAAAATCATTACTTGATGATTGAAGTAGCTGAGATATTAAAGCGACAATCAATAGATGCACAAATTTTGATTGTGGGTCGTTATGATAAAGATGATGAATATTACCAAGGATTGATAAAATTCATCAAAGAGAAAGACCTGGAGGACATCGTTATATTTATTGGGCAACGCGATGATGTTGGCGAAATTTTAAAAATGTCTGATGTTTTTATTCTCCCGTCACTATTTGAGGGAATGTCGCTTGCGTTAATGGAAGCAATTGCTTCAAAAACGCCTATAGTATGTACAGATACTGGAACAGCAAGTGAATTTA
Organism: Eubacteriales bacterium; assembly: GCA_030625285.1. Lineage (GTDB taxonomy): Bacteria > Bacillota > Clostridia > Peptostreptococcales > Acidaminobacteraceae > DAOURC01. The sequence goes on along the minus strand of DAOURC010000176.1, from coordinate 1,862 downwards.
TTATCGATGGAGTTTCAGGATTTTTTCACGATAGTGATGATGCCGTCCAAATGGCAGAAAAAATCAAAAAAATTCTAGGCGATAATATACTTGCTGACAAGCTGGCAGATAATGCATATTTAAAATTAAAAGATGCTTATGATATTAAGATTGCAGCTCGCCAATATGAAGATTTATATGGAGTTAATTATGACGATTAGAGAATTATTGATAGCTTTTAAAAAAAATATTATTCTTGTTTTTACAATTATATTGATTATGATGGCTGTTTTTTTTGCAGTTGAATCTTTCAACAAGAATTCAAATGATATTCCAGACTACTATTCATTAAAAATGAAATATTCTATTGAAATGTACGATTCGATGGATAATACGATTCAAGGCATAGGGAAGACGGATATTAACAAATCCAAATTAGATTTGAGTATGTTTGAAAGTATCAATGCAGATAATCAGTTGTTAAATTTCATTGATGTTTATTATGATGAACACAATATACATATTGAATTAACCAGTGCAAACCTTGATGAAGGTAGGGAAATATGTTCGCTGATTATGAATAGCATTATTAAAAGTGAGTATTATAGTGAATACATTGAAAGTTATCGCTTAGTGGACGAAGAACATACTTTAAATGCATCTGATCGATATAATATAGTATTTCATTTATTGTATGCTGTGACTTCGATTTTTGGAGCGTTGATGATTGTTTTATTAAAGGAGAGTTATTTAAAAAGATGAAAAAATTTATTGGTGCAATAATTCTCAATATTATTATATGGAATTTCATCCTTGGTACATACAATGTGTTTCCAAAGCTAAGCGAGGATTCATCTTTTGGAGTGCATTATGTTCCTAATGCAACAATAGTGAATAGAATCGAAGGATATGCTGTCAGTCATACGAACAACTATGGCTATCTCGATGATGATTTTATAAAAGGAGAAGATAATATCATTGTATTGGGAGATTCAATTACTGAAGCAAATCAAGTGAAAAAACATGAAAAATATGTACAGCTATTGGAAATGAAATGGCAAGAAGATGGAAAAAACATTAAAGTGCACAACCTTGCCATTGCGGGTAAAAATGCTTCGGATTATATTTACTACGGCCCTAATTATTTGAAAGAATTTAATCCTGAGTATGTCATAATCGAATTGACAGTAAACGATATACTCGATGCTTTTCATCCTTTTAGCACAAATACGCATATTGATGAACGGGGAGAGATTGTAGCAAATGAATCTTTCTCGACACTATATAAATATAAGAATGAATTGACATCGATGAATCCATTTTTATTAAATACATATACAAAATTGAAAAGTTATTTGATAAAAAGATCCAGTCAATTAGGAGTAAGAGTAAATCTTGTTCAAAAAGATAAAGATATAATTAAATCTGTAGATGAATCAAAGGTAGATTTCGTGCTTGGTAAATTAAAAGAAACTTATGGAGAAAAACTAGTTGTTTTATATTTACACAATATCAATTTAAGAGAGCAGATTTCAGGACAGATAGATGAAGATATTTATTTAGATTATAGTGAATATATTGGTCGATATTGTAATGATAATCAAATTTACTTTATTGACACAACAGATTCAATGGGAAATCATTTTGTTGAGACAGGAAAATTGGTTAATGGTTTTATTAATCATAGACTAGGTGTGGGACATCTAAATATAGAGGGACATCGCGTTGTTGCCCAAATGATCGATGAATATTTTAATAATTATATTGAGAACAGATGGACTCAACATAATTAAGAAAGGTGTATTATGGTATTTTCAAGCGTAGAATTTATAATGTTTTTTTCAGTGCTATTATTAATATTATATTTAACAAAGGACAATACA